>JBHENS010000057.1:0-8288 GCA_046261955.1 Nitrososphaeraceae archaeon
ACCATAGACCATGCGCTTAGGATCGAAGGGCATGGATTTTGGACCCATCTTTTCCATCCGTGAATCCTTCATCACTTTGGAATTAACGCTATCTCTATGAGCTCGCGATTTGTACGTAATCCATGAAAAAACAATGGTTTCTTTGGGCTTAATCTTGATCATTTTCGGAAATGGCACTCCCATATTTATCTCAAGATCATCACCTACGCACTCCCGAAATTCCAGAGCGCCGTGTTCAAGCCAAATCTTGCCGCACATTCTGGCTAATCGGAGATATGCATTAATCTTACTCTTAGGAACAGCCAATACGAATCCGTCAACATATCTGGGTGTAACGTCTCTTTTCATAAAAATAGTAAGGGCAATTGTCATATTTTAAATGTAGGTTACAGATGGAAAGTAATTCGAATGAAGTATCTACCAATAGGTTCTGAATAATTACTTAAATATTTAGAATCATCAGCATACGAGTCAATATTGGATGACAAAATTGATAAGAACCATGTACGCATTATCTATATAACCAAAAATTGGAACATTCTCGTCATGTAGCAATTGTAACTGGTGGAAATCGTGGGATTGGGTACGAGATATGCAAGGAGCTATCTAGATCTGGTTGCCGTGTCGTTCTTACAAGTAGGAATGAAAAAGATGGCGAGAAGGCAGTAGCTACCTTACGTGATCATGATAATATCGCATATCATAAACTCGACGTGACGAACTGTGAAGAGATTACAAGTCTTCGGGATTGGATTCTAAGGACTTATGGAAGAGTTGATATTCTGATTAATAATGCTGGAGTTTATTTGGATGGGGGAGTAAGCGTGTTTGACGTGGATGAGAAAATTGTACAGGAAACATTGGCTGTTAATTTTTATGGTGCTTTTCACATGTGTAGAGCCTTTGTTCCTATTATGAGAAAAAATGGATATGGTAGAATTGTAAACATTTCTTCAGGATATGGAGCAATGAATGAGATGGCCGGCTATGAAGCAGCCTATCGAATTTCAAAGGTTGCACTTAATGCCCTTACATTAATTATGGCCGATGAATTAAGAGATGGAAGCATCAAGGTAAATGCAGTATGTCCTGGATGGGTCAGCACTGATATGGGGGGTAAAATGGCTCCTATAAGTACGGAGACTGCGGCCAGCGATATAGTTCACTTTGCTTTGGTTGATGCAAAAGGTCCTACTGGTACCTTCTTCAGATACAAAAAATCCATTCAGTGGTGAAAGGATATTGCTTCTATTATGATATTGCTTGACATGGGGCTACAAATAATACTTGTCTCCGTATCTGGCGTCCTTACTCCAGGTCCACTTTTCTTTGCAAATCTAGCTCTCAGCAAATACGGCGGATTTTGGTCTGGAATAAAGATTGCAATTGGACATACAATGGTAGAGCTGCCCCTAATAATCCTATTTTCTATACCGTTTATAGTACTCAGTTCTCTAAATATGACTTATAGTATAATCAAAGTGATTAGTATTGTTGGGGGAGCAAGCCTGATCGGTTTTGGGATCCTCTATATGGTAAGGACTTTAAGTAAAAATGAAAATCGTACTTATACTATCAAACCGTCCAGAATTGAAAATCCATTTCTTGCTGGAATCCTGTTCACAAGCGTTAATCCATTTTTCTTTCTCTGGTGGATCTCTGTTGGTGTTAAACTGATATCTGATTCTATAACACTGCTAGGATATCCACTTGGAATAGCTTTTCTTTTTTTGACGCATATATGGATGGATTATGCGTGGCTTGGAATATCTTCATATTTTGCTTCCAGAGGCATTAAGGTTATAGGATCACATTATCACAAAATCATGAATATACTGTTAACACTTCCCCTTTTTTACTATGGTATCAATTTCATGTTATCTGCAATTAGATAATTAAAAACTTGGTCTACTATATATCTCGTATATATTCAAGGCTTCAAA
Source organism: Nitrososphaeraceae archaeon (assembly GCA_046261955.1). Classification (GTDB taxonomy): domain Archaea; phylum Thermoproteota; class Nitrososphaeria; order Nitrososphaerales; family Nitrososphaeraceae; genus TA-21. The sequence continues at coordinate 1,944 of JBHENS010000057.1, forward strand.
GGACCAATCTTGTATGACAGATAGGAAACAAAATGATTGAATGTTTGATTACTATTGCTAAAACTATTCAATCTCTGATTTGGTAATCATGAACTGGTCAATGTATGTTCCGTTTCCAATGTTGTGAAATCCTCCAGTAAGTATGTCTTGATCTGTGCTAGAGATGTTAACCTGTAGAAATCCGGGTACTTTAAATTGAGTCGCTATAAAAGGAGCTTGCGCTCTGAAATCATAAAGATTGCTTCCTGCCGTGCCTACGTTTACATATATGGGAACATTGGGTTGGAAGTAATGGCTAGCATTTAAATCCTTAATTATTGGTTGGCGAGTATTTTCTGTATTATATACCAAAGGATAAGACCTTTGATAATTATGATTATGCGAAGTTACTACTAAATCAACCCCATATTTTTCAAATAGAGGTGGGTATGTTACTCTGAGAATTTCATTTCCCGGATGAAGGGTAGGCGAAGTGTAAAAAGGTCTATAGCCGTATACTATTATCCAATCTATATTTGGATTGTTTGCTGCTTTATTCAAATCATCGTTGATGAAATTGTACTGTGCAGATCCATTTACATATGGGATATACAATGACTTGCCTGTTGACATGGCTAAGAAATGAACGTTTTGATGATCAAAAGAGTAAAAAGGACTTTCCAGATTAAAATGTCTTATATATTGACCATATCGCGAGGATGAATCTGCACTATTGCTATTATTACTATCAGTATCATGTTCACCTAATGTGATCTTAACTCTACCATCATCATTCAATTCCGACACAATATCAAAAAAGCACTGAGGATTTTTTACTTCTGATAAATCCCCCAAAGCAAAGACCAAATCAGGATCCTTTTCTTCCATACTCCCTAAGGTCTGCCTAGTGACTGAATCACATCCATAATCACCGGTGATTACAAACTCAAATCCAGAATTCAAATTATCAATGGAATCGCTTGTAGGATTATTGATTCCTGATGCTTCAGAGGAATCCACAACTTCAAAGGAATCTGTAACTGAAGTGGACGGAAATCCTTCGCTTGATACCTCTAACTCTATGGATAGCGGTCCAACATCTCCATTCTCTCCTATAATCCAGGAATAGACAAATTTACCCTGAGGATCAGTTATTCCAGTAAATTCTTTCTCAAAGTCCTCTCCTGGATATATCAAATTTCCATTTATTTCGGCGTTTGGAACCGCTCTTGAGGCTGAGTCGGTAACAGTTATTGTAATATTCTGACTATCGCCTCTTGGAACGGGATTCTTCTGAGTTAAAATTGATACAGACAACACATTATTGATATTATCGGTTATTTCCGTGTCGGTAATTTCTGTGTCGTTGATGTCTGTCTCGGTAATTTCTGTGTCGGTTATCTCAGACAAATTGGTTACGGGTATATTTGGTTGTCCCTCAGATTCTACAGGAGCGGGAGGTAATATTTCTTCGTTACCATTATTAGAAACCCCGTTGACAAATACGCTATACCAGCGGGGAGGTGCGGACGAACATGTCAATTTTGAGGTTATCTTGTTCTCACCTTCAATAATTTGTGTATAACTAGTACGTAATACAAACTCCCATTGAGAAAAATCGTTTATACCCCCCGTCCCTTTTGCAACTGCAATTTGGTAGGGCCGAACATCGTTGACAATAACAGAGACGGAACAATCTTTCAAAGTGTTGTCTGATGATACTCCTGATATTATCAATTCTCCTCCGGTACTTACATTTTGGGTCGTGATCGGGTTGGCTATCTTTATCGTCTCTGTTAGTATTGTAGAGGATGACAATTCTTCCGAACTCTGGCTATATGACACCTGATTTGGAATAAACATTAGTAGAATGAGCAAGATAATAGAGCCTGTAGTAAAATATGGCATTTTTACCTGACAGGACATCTCGCTAAGAATTGATGTTTTGGCATATATATTCTGAAGCTTGATGTCTAGGTTATTTTTGCTGAGGAAAAGTTAAAAGTCAGCTCGGCTTTCAAAGAACTTGCACTCCGCCATCCTTATTTTAGAATGTAAGCCCAGATACATGTTGACGTATTAACTTTGTAACAATTAACAATATATTATTTGGTAATATTTAGGACAGTACGATTAGGATCGTGAACATTATTTTGTAATTTGGAAATATTGGGATTACTACATTGGTTAGCTAAAATGCATCATTTCTAATCCCTAAATTAGTACATTACCTGAATTAGTAATTAATAGTGCAATTCCATCCTATTAGACCCGTATTGTTTCTTTCCCAAAGCTAGGTTCAATCGTGAACTTTGGAACTAAAGAAAGAATTTGATTATTATCGATACCAATGCTGCGACTGCTGCACTAGCGGGAATAGTAATAATCCAGGCGTAAACTATTCTCTTACCTACACCCCACCTGACAGCTGATAGCCTTTTTGTTGCACCAACCCCCATAATACCACCGGCAATTGCGTGAGTGGTACTTACCGGAATACCAAGCCAAGCCATTGATGTAAGTATAACGCCACCGCCTGTTTCAGCACAAAATCCTTGGAAAGGAACTAGATTTGTCAATCTGAAAGCCATTGTTTTAACTATCCTCCAACCCCCAAAGAATGTTCCCAGTGCAATAGCAAAAGCAGCTACTAAAATAACTTCAATAGGTACTATAAATGATTTAGAATCAAGCATTCCTCCTGCAATGAGCAATGCTGTGATTACTCCCATTGTCTTTTGACCATCATTAGCTCCATGAGTCAGCGAGAAAAAGATTGAGGAACAAATCTGGAGGCGACCGAAGATCTTGTTGACATGAGAAGATGTGTGACTCCTGAATAAATACATGACAATTAGTGCTATCCCAAATGCACTAACAAAACCCACAGTAGGAGATACTACGATAAACATAAGTGTTTTCTCTATCCCCGAAAAAACTAAGGCTGAAGTTCCTCCTGCTAGTAACGCTGATCCTATTAGACCCCCGATTAATGCATGGCTACTCGATGATGGCAGGCCAAAATACCACGTAATTAGATCCCAAACGATGGCACCGATTAACCCTGCAAATATCACATCCACAGTTGAAAATGAAGGCTGTATTATGCCCTTTCCAACCGTAGTGGCTACCGCGGTACCGAAAATGAATGGTCCGGCAAAATTGGCAATGGCTGCGATAATTACTGCATATAGGGGCCTCAGAACCCTAGTACCAACTACAGTAGCTATCGAATTTGCCGAATCATGAAAACCGTTTACAAAATCAAAAAAGAGTGCCGCTGAAATGGCTGAATAAACTGCAATTTCAATTGTCAGCAATGTTTAATCTCAACGATATTTCAATGCGATATCTTCAATAACATCGGCAACATCCCTAGACCTGTCAAGTGCACTCTCGAGCGTCTCGTAAACCTCTTTGGATTTTATTATTTCTATGGCATTGTTTGTATCAAATAAATTAGCAATTGCAACACGATAAATGTTGTCTCCCTCATGTTCACAATGGCTTATCGCTTCAGTATATTGTATCAAATCTTCGCGTTTTGCCTTTGCTAGTCCGGTAACCGCATTGTAGATTTCTTTGCATGCGTTCAACAGAAGGTTAGCAAGCTCCTGCATATGTATCGATGATTTCTGGATCTTAAATAGAACCATTCTGTCAGAAGTCCCATATGTGGCATCAAGTACCTGATCAATAGTACTTGTTAGTTCTGAAATATCTTCTTTGTCAAGAGGTGTCACGAATGTTTTGTCTATGATTGTAAATAATTCATGAGTAAACTCATCACCTTGGTGTTCTAAATTTTTTAGAATAGAGTTCTTTTCTTTTAATGTGCTGTAATCACTAATTGACTCTGCGAGAATTGTTGCGGCTTTTACAAGATTGTTTGCTTGATTTTCCAGTACTGTCATTATTTCAGCATCGTTTGCGCGCACCCAAGAAAGCCAATCTCTTGTCAATGCGACATGATAATTATTATCATGATTATAGACCTTTCGTCGAAAGTAAGGTTTCCAGAAGATGAGCCATAATATAATAACAATAATCTGGTGATAAAGCAGTCTGGCTCTATCTATTTATACTTCCATTTTGTTGGCTGTATGAGGAATTCTAGGAACCATCACAGCATTATGTATATTCATATAGCCGAGTTATATATTCAAAACAGCCTAGGTTAGATTCAAACTATTCTAACAAATAAAAATACAATACTATTTTTTATCCGAATTCCTTTTTTTTAGCGTTCTTGTTATAAACCAGATTACGAATGCTACGACGACACAACCCGATATTATTTCAAGATATATTGAATAATTATCAATATCATGCCAGTTACTTCCAAGTTGCATTCCAATATAGGTGAACATTGTATTCCAAATTACCGATCCAAAAAAGGTGTAAATTGAATATTTAATGAGATTCATCTTTGCTATTCCGCAAGGTAAAGAAATATAGGTTCTTATAGCAGGTAACAATCTACCAAGGAATGAAATTTTGTCACCGTGTTTCTGAAACAACTTCTCTGTATATTCTATATGATGTTCCTTGATAAAAAAATATTTACCAAATCTTAATATAAATAATCTGCCGAACTTTAAGCCAAAATAGTATGTCAGAATCGATCCAACGACATTCCCAAATGATCCCGCAAGAATGATGCTAATCGGTTCAAATGTTCCGGTTGTGACCAGATAACCTGAAAAAACCAAAATGATCTCACTTGGTATAGGAATCATCGCACTATCCAAGACCATTAAGAAGATGACCCCAGGGTATCCTAAATTTGATATAATCGAAATAACAAAGTCTACAACTGGTTTGAGAGTCTCAAAGATAATTGACATTTATTTGTTTTAGGATAAATGAAATAATATTTCTTTTCAAGTATACGCATTAGAAAAGTCTATGACTAGGCTCTTAACTGTTCTCCCAATGAAATCATATCCACAAGATTCCAACGCTCTATGATTTTTCCATTACGAAAAGAAAATTCTGTCATACCATTGACTTTGAATTGTCTTCCTGTTGAATGAAGATCCTCAAAATCACCTTTGTGTGTGCCCGTTAGGTAGTATCTGCATACAACCTTATTTCCTTCAATAATTATATCTTCAAAGATAACTCTAATATCAGGGAAAGCCTTCCACAGGAGATAAATGAACTTTTTGAAACCTTCCTTATTGGTTGGAAGTTTTGGAGCGAAACCATGTGTCGTCAACGAGTCATCATAAAAATCAAAATATGATGCTTCTCTAATCTGGGGATCGTTAAATGTATCTGCCAAATTTCGCACTACCTCTCGTAATTGTTCAATCGAAGACATTGATGAGAAATGTATGGTTTATTTTAATAACCTTTTCTCACAGCTATGGCGGGAAAACTGTAGAATTTGGCATATTTGACATTATTCCAATTAAGACTAATAACGAATCACATATAAAATCATTCAAGGTTCTTTTCATATTGTTTTGATTTTAGCAAGTAGCAGGATAATTTTATGCTTTCTTCTAGCTGCCGTCCTTATTAGCGCTATTTCTTTAGGCTCGTATGCATCGACAAGTGAATTGACTAGCAATCCACCCATCAATGGCGTTGCCATGAAAGGAGCTTTTGTCGGTATGAAACAGCATGTCAACGGTTTGCCTTTAGCTCCCGAGAATTACATTGAGGATAGTTTGAAAATGATTTCTGAAGCGGGTTTGAATCATGTGAGATTCGTATTCTACTGGGAGGCTTATGAAAGGGATCCCGAGGCTTTCATAAAGGAAATAAAATCAGTAGCCGATGCAGCAGATAAGTATGGATTAAAAATTATTTATGACAATCATCAATGGCACACTTCTTCATGGTTTGAAGAGAAAGCAACAGGTTTTCCTTGGTCTTTATTTCAAGGAGAATATTCCAAAGGTGGTGGTGGCAATACTCAGGATAAAGCAGCTCAAGTCTTTTGGGCAGACTGGTGGGACAGATCTGTCAAAGATAATGGAGGGAAGGATGGTTGGGCATTAATGGCAGAATTTCTTAAGAAGATTGTATTGGCAGTCGATAATCATTCAAGTACTTTAGGATACGAAATACTAAGCGAGCCTCACGTTGATGATCCAAATCAATGGTCTAAAATAGGCAAATTTAATAGCTTCATAACAACTGAGTTGAGAAATATCACCAGTAAAACGATAATCTACAGCATGAATGTTCCAATCGAGTTGAATAGCCACATTAACATCTCACCAAAAAACTTGGCAAAAATGGCTCCTTCAAACAAGGAGAATATCGCTTTCAAAGTAAGCGTCTATGGAGTTCCAGATAGAGATGACTACCAGAAAGAGAGATTTGATTTGTTCTTGGATACAAGAAATCTAA
>JBHENS010000057.1:8298-8976 GCA_046261955.1 Nitrososphaeraceae archaeon
TGGTGAATGGAATAACGTTGTAAGGACAAAAGAAGGCGGGATATCCAAACTCAACCCTGATTCGAGTGAGCTTACGAAAACTGACGCGAAACAGATACTGGGGGCTCTCAAGAAAGCAGGTGTATGGGGAACAGCCTTTTGGAGGTGGGATTATCAGGAGGTAGCCACAGCCAATTTTAATTTAGTTTCTTACAATAATGGCAATCTGGAGCCCACCAAGTACTTTGGTATCTTGGAAGATACCGTCGAAAAGGTTTATGGTTCTTCCGGTTTAACAGAAAATGGTAATGAACCCACCGATACTGCACCGGCTGCCGATACTGCACCGGCTGCCGATGATGTTAAAGAAAACAACTTGATTAATAAACTTGTGAAGACAGGAAAGTTCACTGAAGATGAAGCCACAGAAGTGGTAACAAAATCGATGCAGAATTGAACCGATACTACCAAGACTTCTAATACAGATAGCAGTGCTGATAAAACCCTCTCATCCAACAATGAAAATAATAATACTAATAATCAGCCGTCTAATACCAATACAAGTAACCCTGAAGAGTATGACGATCTAATGAACTAGTAGATGATATAAAAAATGGTAATGTAGATACTGATTAGATATCTCTGAACATGTTCAAAGATTCAGGAGCTTATCAAGTAGCGGACCAAGACATGCAAGAT
>JBHENS010000058.1:0-302 GCA_046261955.1 Nitrososphaeraceae archaeon
GAATAACATTTTAAACAAGTATACTTCTATTCAAAGACTGTCAGAGAGATATTCGAAGACTCAAGAGTGGATAAACGAAAAGATCGAATCCTCATTGGAACAGCTTTACCAGATCCGCCTTAAAAGAATCAATCCAGGAACTGATAGAAAGATTTTAACTTCATGGAATGGGTTGATGATTTCAGGATTTGTTAGCGGCTACAAAGTAACGGGCAATTTAAGTTACCTTGAAAATGCACAAAAGGCAGTTAGTTTCATTGAAAATAACTTGAGAAGCAGTGGTAACAGACTAAATAGAGTTT
>JBHENS010000058.1:327-4663 GCA_046261955.1 Nitrososphaeraceae archaeon
ATTAATTTATTTAGCGTAGATTCAAAATCTTACTATCTTGAAAGAGCTATAGAATATACTAATTCAATGATCGAACACTTCTGGGACACTGAAACAAATGATTTTTTCTTCAGTCCCGATGACAATGAAAATCTAATTGTAAGAACTAAGAATCACTATGATCTTGCGATTCCCAGTGGCAATTCCGTCGCTACTTCCAATTTAATAAAGTTATATTATTACACCCAAAATGAAGATCTTCTTGCAAAAGCTGACCAAATGATTCAAAGGATGTCAAAACCAGCAGCAGGAAACCCGTTTGGATTTGGTCAGTTACTCTCAGCAATATATTTGAGGATGAAGACACCATTGGAAATATCCATAATCAAAAACGGAGAATATTCAGAACTTGGAAATCATGTGAACAGAAAATTCCTTCCAAACGCGATTACTGCAATTGTTAATCAGAATTCGTTGTCAGAGCTTGACAAATATCCGTATTTTAAGAATAAATCAATTAACGCTAACAATAACAACAACAACAATATCATTAAAAATAATGCTGAAAATAACAATAAAGAATTTGCATTTGTGTGTAAGAATTTTACTTGTTCACTACCTCTAAGTACGATAGATGAACTTGAAAAAAATATTTCATGAGTGCAAGTAAATTCTATTTACAGATATCTTAACTGACATAACGTGTAAATATCATCAACTTTTTCACATCCATGTCACCCTAATTGACAAAAAACAATACGATTTACTCTGATTTGAAGAATGATATTAATCCTATTACATGGATCTCAAAGTACAGACGAAATTCTATATACTATCTAACAATCATGGTATTGTTCTATCACTTAATTGGATTTGTCATTATGGTGATAGGATCAATAGTTGTGGATATAGTAGTAAATGACTATAGTGAACCTACAATTCCGCTAACTGTAATCTCGGTAATTTTTGCGGGTCCCTTTGAAGAGACGTTGTTTTTCGGGATACCATTTTATCTAACAGGAAATAATCTGGTAACTCTGGCAGGAGGTGTTGTTTGGGCTTCATTACACATTCTAAATACCCCTTCAGTACAGATTAGTAGTCTTGCATATTTGACCTGGCTATTTGTAACACCATCTATTTTCGCAAGTCTCAGAACATGGATTACTGGAAAAGGATGGTTCGCAATAGTATCGCACTCAATATGGAATCTAATTTTTTTTGCGGCTGGCTGTACTAATGGCGAGTTTCCATGTAGAATAATTAATGAGAAGGACTATCTTATCGATATTGCTTACGTTTCAACTTCTGCTGTTTTTATTTTACTTACATATTTTCTCTTTTTAAGATATCAAAATAAGATGGTGCCCAAGTCAATAAAATAAAGGAATGTTCAATCATCAGCATAAATCTAGTTATAGATATTAGATTTTATTTGAAAATTTATTGACGAACTTGGATTGGCTGGCAATGGTCTAAATATCCTTATTGTATTGATCTAGACGTGGGCAAAATATTCCTCCAATTGATATGTGATGAATGTAAAAAGATTATTTTGGAAAAAGAAGGTCAGGAAAATTTGAGCTATGAAAAATTCCCAATCACAGATGAAGAAGCTTTAGAGATGGATAAGGACCACAGGGGTCATGAATGTCACATTGAGGCTGTTGAAAAAACATAATTGTACTAAAGGTCTACACTTAACCTTTAAATTATTAAGTGGTTTATCAGAACTACAACACTTGCCAATGATGACTTTTTTTGTTATCCCTCTGAGGCAAGTCTAAAATCTCATATCAAGGTAGCTGTCCAAAGTGACTATTGAGGACCAAGCACTCATTCCAAACTGAGTCAAAGATTCTCGCATGACAAGGAAAAATGACTCCTTAGATAAGTTTAGTTTATGGTTTTCATAAAATAGATAAAAATGGAGAAAAGATGGATTTCTGACTTTTTGGGAGTGGGATATAGATATACTGACATTTTCATGAATATCTTGATACTTTATAGCGATAGAAAAAAGGCAATAAAAACATGGAATGAGAATATACACTGGTGGCCAGATGACCAAATAATTCTAAGGTTTATTGAAGATAATGATTATTACTGGTTCATACTCCACCAGCGCGGAAGGAACCTTTTTTCAAAAGAAAGTATCGGTTTTTTCAAGAAGAATCAGCTGACCCGAAATTATCTGCGCTTCAAAAAAAATTTTGATCATAAAACAATATTGCGATTTGCACTCTACAAATCTTTGGAAAATCAAATTAATGACAAAGATAAAATGAAAAATGGGGAAAAAGATCAAAGTAATAATCCTACCTTTGAACTTAATATCTTTAAAAGAATGAAAACTATTTATGATGTAAAATTTCTAACGATAAGTGAGCTTGAAAGTAATAGTTTTGAAAATTCTTTGATTAAGAACTTAGATACACAACATGTAGATACACAACATGATTAGAGAATTTCATTGCGTCCAGGATTGTTCTGATTGTTGTATCTATCGTCAATATTTTCCTTCAGTCGAGTACGGAAAAATAGGTGTTCTTCTTTTACCGGAAGAAAAAGAAGAGATTGAAAGTCTAGCTGAAACTTATAAAATCAAGATCACTGTGTTGCCAAGATTAGGAATTGGTCTTAATAAAAAATTGAATGGTCCTCTTCAAGTAATTGCCTATCAGCTTATGGGCAAAATCAATGGAGATTATTGTCCATTTCTAGATACTGGCAGCGAGGATCGCTCTCCACATGGGGGTTTTAATTGCCTAATATACCACTCTAGACCATTATCTTGTCGTGCATATCCTGCAATAAAAGAGAACAAGACAGGCGTGGAGCTTGATTGTAATTGTAAATTCTCGAGGGAAAATTCAATTTGGGCAAGTAAGACTTTGCTTGACAATGAATTGGGAGCACTAAAAATGATAAGCAAAAATTTTGACCAATTTGCCGATCAAATGATATGGCGATACGCTACGAATATAGGAGAAAAACCATTCTTGAAACTTTTACTACCAAGAGGATGGTACCTACAAGACGAGTGAATTAGTAAACACAATTATCACTCAGATATGCATTATGAATTTTTTTATGAGTTTGATTTTGAATATATCACGTCAAGTCCCTTTTTTATTTCCACTATTCTACTAATTGGAATCGATTCAAAATTTGAAGATAGATAAATGAAATCTTTGAGTGTTACACTTGCTATATTGTCAAAATCGCGGTATGAAACTTGATAGAGATCGATGTCATCATAAAACCTTGCTTTGCTTAATATTTCTTCGAGTTTACCTTTTCTCTTCTTCATTCTTTATAATACATCAGACCCCCGCACTCAATTATTTTTTTTATCAATGGAGGGAAAGGAGAGATGGAGAATTTTTTTCCATTTGTTATGTCATGAATTTGATTTTTTTCTATGTCAATTTCCAGCGTGTCCTTGTCAGAGATTTGTTCGAATGTTGACTTTTCGACTTCTAGAGGCAATAAATATCCACCGTCAACACAGTTACGATAAAAGATTCGTGCAAATGATGGAGCAATGACAGCACTGATTCCAGAATGAGAAAGAGCAATAGGAGCATGTTCCCTACTTGATCCACATCCAAAGTTATTTCCCGCAAGGAGAAAATCACCCTTTGAGACTTTTTTTGAAAAATCAGTATCGATTCCTTCCATGGCATGTTTTGATAATTCATCATGATCATGGATCTTCAAATACGGACCTGGAAGTATTACATCCGTATCTATGTTATCTCTATTATATTTATGAACAGTACCTTTCAAAGTCATTTCGATACATCCCTAGGATCTGTTATTTTACCTTTGAGTGCAGATGCGGCAACTACCAAGGGTGACGCAAGATACGTTTGGGATTCAACATGACCCATCCTTCCTGGAAAATTCCTGTTGGTAGTACTGACACAGACTTCATCCTTGGCCAAAATTCCCATATGAGCCCCACAGCAGGCACCACAGGTAGGAGGACCGACAACAGCCCCTGCCTCCATAAAGATAGCTATCAATCCTTCCTTCATTGCTTTAATATAGATAGATTGGGCAGCAGGCAAAACTTCAGTTCGTATCTTTACTTTTTTTCCCTTTAATATTTGAGCAGCTGATCTCAAATCTTCCAATTTGGCTCCAGTGCAGGATCCTATATAGGCCTTGTTCACTTCAACGCCCTGCAATTCTCTAGCAACGACTGCATTTTGTGGTGAATAAGGTTTTGCTACGATAGGCTCCAGTTTTTCGATTTCATAAGTATACTCTTCCAAATAATGGCGGTCATCTCCCAACATTGGCTTGTACGAACTTGGAGTCCTTTGGCGTATATACTCGTCCGTAACAG
>JBHENS010000058.1:4700-8786 GCA_046261955.1 Nitrososphaeraceae archaeon
CCTTTCTTCCATACTCATTTCGCTCACTGCATTTCCGGAAAATTCCATTGTCTTATAATTTGCTCCGTCAGTTCCAATGTCACTTATTATTTTCAATATGATATCTTTGGCCATAATGTGCGCCGGTTTTTTCCCAATTAAGTTAAACAGCATTGTTTCAGGTACCCTAAGCCAAATCCGTCCAGTCATCATTGCATAAGCAATATCAGTGTGTCCCAAACCTATTGCCAAGGCTCCAAGAGCTCCCGTTGTATTGGTATGAGAGTCACCTCCGACATAGAATTCTCCAGGTAGTACTAATGCTTCCTCATGTGAAAGGGTATGGCAAATGCCGTACTGACCAAGTCCATATTTAAAGTGCTTTTTGATTCCGAATTTTTTTGCCCAATCGGAAAGTTTTGTTATATTTTCGGCAGAAATCCTATCCGCAGAGGGTACAAAATGGTCTTCGGAGATCCAAATTTTGTCCGGATTCCACACTTTTTCAATTTGGATTCCTTTTTTAGACCATTCTTCAAATACCTTGATCACTCCTGGACCAGAAACATCATGGATCATTAATTTGTCTACATCGGCGAAAACTACATCGCCAGGACTAACCGAATTTTTATTCGAAGCACGCGCAATTATTTTCTCAGTAATATTCATTTTTCAAAGATCAACTTAAATTCTTCATTGACTTTAATAATTTTTCCTGAACACAAATATTGTCAGATAGATCCTTATAAGTAAATGGAAATTTTTCCTATAAAGATGCCAAAAAAAGATGCAGGTTTCGATCTTTTTAGAACAATAGTTGAATCAGAGTTTCAATTTCAGGAAAATGATATTGTAGTCGTTTCAAGCAAATTTGTTTCAATGAGCGAGGGTACTCTTATTGATTTGAAGACTGTCAAGGTAAGTGAAAGAGCAAGAGCTCTTGCGTCAAGGTTTAAGATGGATGAGAGAATTGCACAAATCTCTTTGCAGGAATCTGACTATGTAGTTTCAGGGATCCCAGGTTTCCTGCTAACCATAAATGATGGGATGATAGCTCCTAATGCAGGAATTGACAAATCAAATTGCCCTCCGGGGAAAATAGTACTGTATCCTAAAGACTGTTTCAAATCTGCTAAACAATTACGCAAAAAATTTTTCAAAAAATTTGGAATAAGGATTGGGATTGTAATTTCAGATAGCAGACTAATGCCTACAAGGATAGGATGTACTGGGATTGCAGTTGGTGTTTCTGGATTTGACCCAGTCGAAGACGAGAGAGGCAAGAGGGACCTGTTTGGAAAGAAACTAAGGGTAACTTTCAAAGCTACTGCAGACTCTCTTGCTACTATTGGTGTATTTGTGATGGGCGAAAGCAATGAATCAATTCCAATTGTTGTCATAAGGGGGGCTGATGTCAAGAAAACTAAACGTAACTTGAGTATGAAGAATATGACTGTTAGCCCAAAAATAGATATTTACCTAAGAAATATGCCGTCCTTGTAATTTCTAGAAATGGTTAAATTATCCATATAGTTTTAATACCGCTTATCGTGTTCATGATGTTAGTTAATCGGGATGTCAGAATTCCTAACTAGTTATCCTAGACGAATAAACTTGTTGAAGGGTCTAAGTGAGTTTATTCACCATGAAGAGATACAATTTGACCACCTGAGTCTCATGGTCAAAGTTAAGAAGGAAGAGTTGATAAAAACATTGTTTGCTGAAGGATTCAAAAAGGTAAATTTCGAAAACAAGAAACCAACACAAATAGGAAGTGGGTTTTCGAAAAAACTCAAGTATCCTTGGGAAATGCACCTGCGCCTTCTAAATCTACAGCATGGATTCATTGCGATAAAGGCCGAGGTTGAAATTTCTCGACGATATATTCAGCATATTGGTTCTGTAAGGGTTCCCGTTGTATATGAGATTGAATCCATACTTAAGAAACACAAAATAGAGTACAACATATGGAATGAAAAATTGAGAGACTACATTACACATATTGTCGATAATCATCAAATTAAACTTCAAGGTCCAAGATTACATGCTATGCCCTGGAGACACATGCTGCTTGCAAGCTCATCATTGGGAATCATTTATGCATTGAAATTTCTACAACTAATTTAAGAAAAATCAAGTGATTAGATAGAATAACCGAATAGCTATGCTTCGTTACTTTGATTGATAACATTATCGTATATGGATATGTTATTTAAATTTCAATAATAATAATTAGTTATGCCCAGACTTTTTCTTTAAATGTGAATTTCTTGTTTAGTATGAAATTAATGGTGGTAGCAACAGCAATTGCCACGATTAAGGAAATACGGTAAGGAACAAGATTTTCAACCATGTAATAAAGAAGAGCAATTTGGATGATCAAACCAACAGCACTCATTCCAATGAATGAAACATATTGTTTTGCAGTAGACCTCACATCAAATCGTCTGTCCTCAAAGGTCCAGTACTTGTTGAAAAAGAAGTTCGAGGTGAAAGAAATTGCCGCACCAATGATGGATGCCTCTAGGTACCATACGTTTGATAACAATCTAATAGAATTGGCCACATCATTGGCCAAAAGATATGAAACAAAATAATTGATAATAAGTCCAGAAATTCCTACTGTATAGTATCGACCAACTTTAGACAGGAAAAGCACTGACCTTTCATTTACCTTTTCATGGATTGTTACCTGACCTGACTTTTGTCCATGCCTATATAATTGCCAGATTGCTTTAGCATAATTCATTATTACACTATGATCCATTTTGCTTTTTCCGGACTGTCTATCAACAAAAGTATACGGAATCTCCTTGGTGGGAATTTCTTTATTTTTTACCAAAATCTCCAATAGAATCTTGTAACCTTTAGTAGCAATAGAAATATTTTGTATTAAATCACGAGGGAGTGCAAAAAATCCCGACATAGGATCCTTTACTCGTCTTACGTTTAGTCCTAGACGCGCCAAGGTGGACGCCCCCATGCTCAAAATCTTCCTTCTCTTGGGCCAACCAATGACCTTTCCGCCATCCACGTATCTGGATCCAATTATAATGGAATTTGGATTCATTTTCAATTCTTGCATCATGTTCGGAATCGCTTCAGGTGGATGTGAAAAATCAGCGTCCATTATTAACACGTTGATACCAGAAGATTGCTTGACTCCATCTAATATAGCAGGTATTAAACCGGTTTTTCCACTTCGATGAACTATTTTTACCCTATAATTTTTTGCCTTAACTGAACTTTCTTTTTCAGTATTACTTTGCTGTTGATTTATATAATTTTCTACGAGTTTTCCTGTTCCATCTGGAGAATTATCATCAACTATAACAATTTCAGTAAAATCAGACGTTGGTAAATTTTTTTCAATTTCACTAATGAGGCGTAAAATATTCTCAGACTCATTGTAGGTCGGAATAATAATTGAGAATGTTACAATATTTGAATTTGACAGCTCTGCATTACTCCGATTTGAAAACAAATTCCAAAAATCTATAGAAATGGCGGCTATTAAGAGTTTTTTATCTCCCTTATTACTCAAGTACCAACTTGCATGATCTCGGTAAATCTACATCTGGTCTTATCTCACATCAACATTTTCAATTAATGACAATATTGAGAATCATACTAATTCGCGTTCATTATAACAAAAATTAATTAATTGGATTCCTCTTCAGAATTTGATTCCTCTTGAGGAATTTGCTCTACTTCTACAGTAACATCATCAGTGCCCGAATCATCTTTATCGTCAGTAACTGTAAGTTTGAATACAAGGTTTGAATCTGCAGCTGATTCTGGAACATCAAAGATAGCAACTTTTTTATCTGAATCTTTAAGGTCTACTTTTGGACCATCTGTTTGTTCCCATTTATAGGATACAATTTGTCCGTCTTGGTCGCTGCTATCTCCTGCATCGAGCTTGACTTCAGTATTTACCTCTACTGTCTGATCCTCTCCTGCGTCAGCTTTTGGGGGCACATTTTGTGCTTCCGCGACTCCTATAGTAACATCATCAGTGCCTGAATCGTCTTTATCGTCAGTAACTGTAAGTTTGAATACAAGGTTTGAATCTGCAGCTGATTCTGGAACATCAAAGATAGCAAC
>JBHENS010000059.1:0-8254 GCA_046261955.1 Nitrososphaeraceae archaeon
CTATATGAGATACCAAAATCGAGAATCTTTGAGAGCTGTCTCCCGTTAAATATCGTGCCATCCTGACAGACAAGTGAACTATCAAGACAACAGCTGCCGCAAATTCCTATTCCGCATTTCATATATCGTTCCAGACTGGCCTGTACTGGTATTGAATTTTCAGTTGCAAGGCCTACAACTCCTTTCATCATCAACTCAGGCCCACATGTGAAAACGCAATCAAAAATATTTTCTCTTACTAAACTACTCATCACACTGACCGTTGTACCTTTGATTCCGTAACTACCATCATCAGTACAAACTAGAAAGGTGGAATCACTCTTTTCCGTAATTTTTCTTGCAATCTTCTCAAAGAATACTTCTCTTTTTGTTCTTGCGCCCAATACGATAGTAGTTTTGATTTTCTTCTTGCTAGTATAGGATGCCAATCTCAACAGTGGGACTAGCCCGGTTCCACCCCCAATTATCAATATATTCTGATAATTTTTTTTCAGGATGAATTTGTTACCATATGGACCACGCAAACCAATAAGATCACCTTTTTTCTTGTCAAACAAAGCGGTTGAACCGATTCCAGATTTTCTAATTGTAACTGCCGCATAGCCATCATTGGAATTTATCATTACACTCATCGGAATTTCTTCAATGCGCGGGATCCAGACCATCAAAAATTGACCTGGTTTAGCAGTGTAACTCAAATCATCTTTGAAAACCAAAGTCTTAACTGTTGGCGTCTCTGAAATGGTCTCCTCAATCCGTACTATTCTTCTTTTATCAATATTTGTGTGCAATTCCAATTATCTCGCTAATATTCCTCAGTCCCTTCTTTTCAACATAATTTTTTAGTTCCTTGGTAATTTGATTGAAGATTCTAGGACCAGTAGATCCCAGTACGCTGCCAATTTGGACGGCAGTCGCGCCCGCAATCATATATTCTATCACATCTTTCCACGATGATACACCCCCACAGCCAATTACAGGCGCTTCAAGTTTTTTTGAGATTTCATATACACACCTTATCCCGATTGGCTTTATTGCATTACCCGATAATCCCCCAATCCGATTGCTCAAGATTGGCATCATTGTTTCGACATCGATGCTCATTGCCCTTAATGTGTTTATTGCAGTAATGATATTGGCACCTGCATCTAGGGCCACCCTCGCAAGTTCAACAACATCAATTGAGCCAACTCCCACTTTAACTGAGATTGGTTTTGTGGTATCCATTCTAACAGTCTTTACAATCTTGTTAACGGCCTCTGGATCATCGCATACTTCCATACCCATTTTAGAGACATGAGGACAAGAGAGATTGATCTCGTATCCAAGAATATTCAACTTGTCAAAAACTTTAATCATCTTTGAAAATTCTTTTTCAGAGGAACCAACAAGGCTGATGATTATGGGGATGGTTTTATTTTGAGATAACTCCTTTGAAAAAGCATTTACACCTGGGTTTGATAGACCCACGGCATTGAGATAACTTCCGCCACCTAACGGAATTACAGTTGGATTTGGATACCCTTTCATCGGATTTACACTAATCGATTTAGTCACAATCCCTCCAATATTTTCATGGTATAATCGCTCAAAGATACTTTGAGATATTCCCAAAATTCCAGAAGCAAGCATTGTTGGGTTACGGAGATGTATTTTGCCTAATTCAACAGAAAGATTATAGTTTTTATCATTAATGTTCAATGACAGCTAAATAATTTGAATAATGGTAATTTAATCTAAATTATGATGACACCTGAAGAGGTATTAAAATTATCGAAAAATCAGAGTTACCATGACGCCCACTCTTTGGTTTACGGCGACCTCCCGCTTTTACTATAACATTCGTTGCACCAAGATAAATAAAATGTTAAACACAATAGAATAGGTGCAATCACGGAAAATAAGTTCTATTAATTTCTTGATGGTCTTTTTTATCTTGAGCATCAGCATGCTTGTCTTTCACTATGTTCAAACTACTGAATTAGCCAATGCTCAACTTAACGGAAAAATGACTTCGACATGCAATTCGGGAAGAGACTGTATTACTGTGATATGTATTGATGATCATCCTTGCGAGACTATTAAAACAAATTCAAACAACGGCACCGAACTTGGTGATTTCATAGATAATATGACTAGAGTTACTTTAAGCCCTCAAGAAGTAGTGTAACCTCATAATGTATCCATTAATAGGAATTTTTTCCTTTAGAATTTCAATTGCCGCAATTATACTGGGGGATCTCATTCTATAGAGATATTATTAAACAAGCTATGTTTCACTTAATCTAACATGAACAAATGAAGCCATTGCTTGCTTAGAATTGGATTTCTGGTGCCGGGCTAGTTTTCAAATACGCAAGACAAATATAAAAAAGGATTTGATTCAATAAGGGTGAATAATTTTGGGACGTTTTTTTGATCCACATATACACATGTACTCTCGAACTACCGATGATTATCAACTAATGTCAAAAGCGGGTATAGAAGTAATTGTTCAGCCGTCTTTCTGGTTGGGTAGTCCGAGAACTTCAGTAGGTACTTTTGAAGATTATTGGGAACATATGATATCTTTTGAAACCCAAAGATCAAATGAATTCGGTATCGATCATTACGTTTGTTTATCTGTGAACCCCAAGGAATCAACTGAAAGACCTCTTGCACTCGATGCACTTGAGGCCATGTTCAAATACTTGGATAGAGAAAGAGTTATTGCTATAGGGGAAATAGGTTACAATTTAATCAATGAACTAGAAGATGAGTTATTTCAATTGCAATTGGATATTGCAGTGGACAAGAACATGCTCACAATGATACACCTTCCGCATGTTAATAAGAAAGACGGAATCGAACGCACAAAATCTGTTCTTAAAAAAAAGAACATGTTGGACATGACAAATAAAATCCTAATTGATCATAATACTGAAGAAACAATAGAAAAAACTTTAGAGCTTGGATGCTGGGCGGGATTAACCGTATATCCCATAACAAAGCTTTCTCCAACTAGGGCAACCGATATTATCGAAAAAAATGGCGTAGATAAAATTATGGTTAATAGTTCTGCTGATTGGGGAGTATCTGACCCGTTAAGCGTCCCGTTGGTGGCAGAAGAAATGAAGAAGAGAGGCTTCAGTATGAATGATATCGAGAAAGTAACATTCTACAATGCAAATGAATTCTTTAAACAATCTTCTAAATTCCATTGGAGACCATAATTAAGATATGGAATTTGCATTTAGTACAAATGCGTTCAAGAAATTTTCCTTAGCGGATACAATAATTATCTTGTCTGATATTGGTTATAGGGGAGTTGAAATACTATGCGACATACCGCACGCATATCCCAAAACACAAAGTGATTCGGACATCAGTGAAATTAAGCAATTATTATCAAAATTAAGAATTAGTATTTCCAATCTGAATGCCTTTACCCTTTTTGCAATTGGAGATACACATCACCCATCATGGATTGAAAAGAACCCTGGCTATCGTAAATTGCGAATAGAACACACTCTAGACTCTATAAAATTGGCACACAAATTAGGTGTTAGCAATATATCTACCGAACCAGGAGGACCAGTCATGAACCATGGGTTGACCGAAAATGAGCTTTTGAAAATATTTGTAGATGGAATCCATCAGATATTAGAGACGGCAGAACAAGAAAATGTTACCGTTCTTATAGAACCGGAGCCAGGTCTTCTAATCGAAAATTCTGAACAATTTGTCAGGTTTATTAAAAATTTTGATACAGAATCTATTGGCTTGAATCTTGATATTGGACATTTTTTCTGTGTGGGAGAAGATCCATCACAGGTAATCTACAAATTATCGGAATATGTCCGGCATGTGCATTTAGAAGATATATCTGCAGATAGAACCCATAATCATCTTATTTTGGGGGAAGGTGCAATAAACATTGATTCTGCACTCAGATCTCTTAAGGATATTGGATATGATGGATTCGTTACAGTAGAACTGTATCCATATCAGGAATGTCCCGCACATGCTGCTAGAGAAGCAATGAAGTTTATTAAATCACTTGACTATCTTTAGTCAAGAAATGATTTTTCCAGAGTCGCATAAATCAATAATCTTTCATTTAATAATTCAACGCATTTATTCCAGATGAGAAATATGAGAAGTACTAAATTCAAAGATTACTTGCTCCTAATCAGACTCCCAAATCTATTTACTCTCCCCTCAAACATACTAGTTGGTTTTGCAATTACCTCAGCACTGACTCTAACATTTACATCATTTGTGCAAGTTCTCTCGTTAGTAACTATCTCTATGTTCCTTTATTGTGTAGGACTTGTGCTCAACGATCTCTTTGATTATAACATTGATAAGAAAGAAAGGCCAGACAGACCGCTTGCATCAGGCAAAATATCAAGAAAAGTGGCATTTGTCCTTGTTATAATATTTTCTGTCATTGCTCTAAGTTTGTCGCTATTAGTCAGTGTTTTGACATTTGGTATATCTCTGGTTTTGATTGCCCTTATTTTTGGGTATGATAAATATTTAAAGAATACTCAGGCAGGTCCGTTTACTATTGCTGCAGCTAGAGTCATGAATGTGATACTGGGAACAAGTGTAAGTTTTAACAATATTGATAGTTTTCCTCAATTTGTTATTCTGGTCTTTGTCCTGACTATAACATTTGTTTACGTGTCATTAATAGGATTCATAAGCAAATACGAGGTTCAAGGGTTTTCAGAAAATATTAAACTATATTTGATCCCAGTCATAATCGCCGGGATTATTTCCTCAATCATATTGTTTACCTTTATTGGATTTTTCAAATATGAATCTCTAATAATATTGGCGCTGTTTTCATTTATTATAGCTAAAGCGGTCTACAGAATTCAAAAGAAAGATTCCATAGGAATACAACAATGTGTTCAAAAAATGATTATGTCAATTATTGTCCTTGACTCTACCTATTTGAGCGGGATAAGTGGATTGGAAGTTGGACTTGTCGTATTACTGTTAATAGCTCCATTACTCATACTGTCAAGAAAAATGTACATGACTTGAGAAAAAAATAATTAGAATTAAATTCTTGGTAAATCCAAATACATTGATGGTCAAACACGTAATCGTTATCGATATTGTAGGTTTGGAGAGAAAGCACATTTCTGAAAACACAACTCCAAATATCTTTAAAATTTCGCAAACTGGGGAAACAAGAGATTTAGAAACAGTATTTCCTGCAGTAACATGTACTGTCCAGAGTAGTTTACTTTCAGGTTCATATCCTGAGGTACATGGAATCATTTCTAATGGATTGTATGATAGACAGCATTACACCGTTTCTTTTTGGGAACAATCAAGTAATTTGGTCCAAGCAGATAGAATTTGGGATACCATCAAAATGCACGGTAGTGGCTCAAAAACAGCCGTCTTGTTCTGGCAGAATACAATGTACTCTAATGCAGACATAGTTCTAACTCCGCGTCCTCTTCACATGGATGATAGAATGATAATGTGGTGCTATAGCAAACCGCCAGGCTTCTATGAAAAACTAATTGAAAAAATAGGTAAATTTGATTTGACTTGGTACTGGGGTCCTCTTGTCTCTAAAAAATCCAGTGAATGGATAGAGAAGGCAACCGAATTTGTACTAGAAAATGAAAAACCTAGTTTATTATTTACATATATTCCCCATTTGGACTATTCTTTCCAAAAAAATGGAACGTCCTATAAAGATCTAAAAGATGATCTAAAGTTTGTTGATGATTTGGTTGGTAGACTAATCCAGAAAGTGTCTGACATTGGCATACTAGCGGACACACAATTTATCATATTCTCAGAATATGGATTCACAGATGTTAATTCTGACATTTCATTAAATGCCATATTTAGAGAAAATGATCTGCTTGCTGTGAGAGAAATTGAACAGATTGAATATTTGGACCTTGAATACAGCAAAGCCTTTGCAATGGTGGACCACCAGATAGCACACATTTATGTTAAAGAAAATCATACAAATCAAGTAAGAAAAATTTTAGAAGGAATAAAAGGTGTTGACATGATACTCGATAATAACATGAAGCAACAAATGAGAATTAATCATCCAAGAAGCGGGGATATAATTGCAGTTTCAAATAAAGATAAATGGTTTAGTTATTACTGGTGGTTTGATCCAGTTAAGGCTCCAACTTTTGCCAAAAAGGTGGATATTCATAGAAAACCCGGTTATGATCCCGTGGAACTATTCTTTGATCCCAATACAAAATCTATCCCACTGGATGGTAAATTAGTTAGAGGTTCCCATGGCAGATTACAGACACAAGGTGAATCTGCTAATCCAGTTTATGTGTCGAATATAAAGAATATTTTAAATACAAAAGATGGGGATAATTTGGGTATCGTTACTCTTGGGCAATATCTTAAAAATTTATTG
Source organism: Nitrososphaeraceae archaeon (assembly GCA_046261955.1). GTDB lineage: Archaea > Thermoproteota > Nitrososphaeria > Nitrososphaerales > Nitrososphaeraceae > TA-21. Next base: position 6,407 of record JBHENS010000059.1, read on the forward strand.
TAATGAAGAAATAATGGACATGCCCTGGAAGTACTCAATTACTTTATCATCTTTTAAAAATTTGGAACCAATACAAGAAACTCTTGAAAACTTGAAAAATCAAGGATTTGACACGGTGGAGGTTTATGGTGAACCCGATTTAATCGATGTGAAGAGTATATCACATCAACTTGATTCATTTTCAATTGATGTATCTGGCATCACTGGCATGTGGGGGTTAAGTAGTAGCGAGTCTAGGTTCCGTAACTTAGTTACTACTAAAAATAATTCATTGATAGCTGCTCAGAACTATGTAAAAAAATGTGTTACTCTATGCCATGAGCTGGGTGGTAAGACGTTTAATATCTGTTTGTTTAGTGAAGAACCACTAATTTTAGATGGCAATCACAGGTATTTGTTACAAGATGAGAAAAGAAAAGTAATATCTACCTTGATAGAGTCATTGCGTGAACTAGCAAAATATGCCAGTAATTACGATATCGAACTCCTCATTGAACCATTGAATCGCTACAGCACTCCTATTTGCACTAATTGTGAAGATGCGAAATATATCGTCAAACTCGTTGACCGTGAAAATGTAGGAATTATGTTAGATACTTTCCATATGAACATAGAAGAAGACTCAATTTATGATGCTATCGTAAATTCCAACACAATGTTAAAACATGTTCATGTATCAGATAACAATAGGAAAATGCCTGGTCTCGCCCATATAGATTTTAAGAATGTGATAGTAGCTCTCAAGAGAATAAGCTATTCAAAATTTCTTACCTTCGAGCCTATAGTTGAGAATACAGATTATGAACATGATTTAAAACTAGGACTGCAGTATTTAAAAAATCTATCTAACTGAGAAATTGAGTTTATATGAACGCAAATAATTTGATATATACATTTTCAGGAGGTAAATTTCACTAGGGTTGCTAATACACAACAATGAAGGGTCCATCATAAATAATGAATTTGCAAAAGAAGTTGCAAAAGGATTGAATGATAAACAAAAGCATATTTCTCCTAAATTTTTTTATGATAAAAAGGGGTCCAAGTTATTTGAAGAGATCTGCATGCAACCTGAATATTATCTTAATCGAATCGAATCGCAAATACTGAAAAATTCCGTGGATGAAATTTTGAAGATAATTGGAGGACAAGAAATTAGTGTTATTGAATTGGGAAATGGGAATTCCTTGAAGACTAGAATTTTATTAGGACCATTTCTTGCAAAGTTGAAGATTGTTTCCTATTTTCCCATAGATGTCTCATTAAAAATGCTGAAAAAATCAATTGGAGATTTGTTTAGAGAATATGCAAATTTACAAATTTATGGCATTTGTTCAGACTATGTTTCAGGACTTGTCAAGATAAATGAATTTACGAAACTCAAAAGCAAGATTCCAAACAAGAAATTCATAATTTTTTTAGGATCAAGTATTGGAAATTTTGATCCCAAAGAAGCAATGAATTTTTTGCACTCTGTAGTGAGATATGTGCGAAAAGCCGATTTACTATTAATTGGTATCGATCTGGAAAAGGATAAATCAATTTTGGACAGGGCGTATAATGATAAGAAAGGTATAACAGCAAAATTCAATTTCAACGTCTTGGGCAGAATTAACAGAGAACTTGATGGAGAGTTTAATATATCAAACTTTGAACACAAGTCATTCTACAACATTCACAAACACAGAATCGAGATGCATTTGGAATCAAAGTTGGACCAACAGGTAAGGATTGGAGTAATTGGAAAAACGTTCTATTTTAAGAAGGGCGAAACCATTCATACAGAAAATTCTTACAAGTATTCATTACCCAGACTTAATAGACTTGTAAAAAAGGCGGGTCTTCAAG
>JBHENS010000060.1:0-7850 GCA_046261955.1 Nitrososphaeraceae archaeon
GGAATAGGAATAAATGCTTGGATGGTCTGGATTTTACCATTCATTGGAGCTGCATTAATTCCTGCAATTGCAAAGGTGGGAAATCGTGTGCGAAATTATTCTGCGGTAGGTTTTGCTCTTGCTAGCGCCATATCTGCGGCAACATTGTTACCACTGGGAATTGAAGGAGGTCATGTTCATAGTCAGATAAACTGGATACCGATTCTAAATATTCATGCTGGAACGCTGGCAGATTCGTTGTCTATCCTCATGACGAATATCGTTGCATGGATTTCATTTCTAATTTTCGTATATTCCGTAGGATACATGCATGGAGACAAGAATCTCACTAGATACTGGTTCTTTATGTTGTTCTTTATTGGTTCTATGCAGTTGATAGTACTCTCAGATAACCTACTAATGGTATTCTTCGGGTGGGAAGGTGTTGGACTTGCTTCCTTTGCTCTTATCAGTTTCTGGTATCATGATAGGAAGAAGGACTTTGTAGGAACCCCCGGACACTATGCCGGAGGCATACAAATGTGGGCATCACCGTCACATGCAGGATTAAAGGCATTTCTTATGACAAAAGCAGGAGATATCATGATGCTTTCAGGGATGTTCTTGATTTTTGCATATGCAGGTACTTTTGGCTTTACAGAACTAATACAGGATCAGACCTGGGCAGCAGAAATGGCAAAGAATAATTTACTTGTTCCAGCCGCAGTATTGATTTTTGGAGGAGCAATAGGTAAATCTGCACAATTTCCGTTAAATGAATGGCTACTTGAGGCAATGACCGGGCCAACGCCAGTATCAGCACTTATTCATGCTGCAACGATGGTAAAAGCAGGAGTTTTTCTTGTAGCAAGAATTGGACCACTATTCTTTGCAGTATCGGCTTTAAATTCATCTCAATTTTTTGAAGTTGTTGCATGGGTAGGAGCAATAACTGCATTCCTGCTGGCTACACAGGCATTGGTTAACCCCGAAATAAAAAAGGTACTGGCATATTCCACTGGATCTCAAATAGGTCTCATGATGATGGGATTAGGAATTGCTGGACTTTCTTCATCTTTTGTAGATGGTTATACATCCGGATTCTTTCATCTCATGAGTCATGCGATGTTTAAAGCATCACTGTTTATGGGCGCAGGCGCGGTGCTTCACGCAGTAGGTTCCAGATTTATGACAGATATGGGCGGGCTTAAGAGCAAAATGAAAAAGACGTTCTTATTTATGATGATGGCCGGTCTCTCACTAGCAGCTGCTCCATTCATTACTTCTGGGTTCTGGAGTAAGGATGCGATTCTCGCTTCAATTCTTGAATCAGGATACCAGTATTCCTGGCTTCTCTTTGCCATTGCAGTTATGGTGTCATTTATGACTGCCTTCTACACATTTAGGATGCTCGGCATGACATTCTTTGGGAACAAAAGTAAGTTTATACAAGAAACAGAAAGCAGTCATAAAGTACATGAAGTCGGAGCTGTAATGTGGGTTCCATTTGCCATACTCGCAATAGCCAGCATTGCGGTAGGTTTAATTGGATTTGGGTTTGAACATGAGCTTCGCGAGATGTTTTCGTCATATCTTGCTGGTACATTTGGCATTCATAGCACGGTATCAGAAGGTCACGAAATTCCAGCTGAAGGAGGATCCGGATTCTTTGCTTTCGAGGAACTTAACCCCGTCGCAGTAACTGCTTCAATTGGTGCATTTGCCTTGGGCGCCATACTTGGAGCCCTTGTATACATGAAGAGAGTCATCAGTCCTGAGATAGTGTCGAGAAGTATTATTTCTCGAGCAGTTTGGAAATTCTTCTCTAATAGATGGTATCTTAATACTGCATTATATTGGGGGGCTGTGGTAGGACCGTTGGCTTTATACCGTATCGTTTGGAGATATTTTGAAAGTACAATAATTGACGGAATTAATCCTGGCCTTCAAGGAACAATGACATATTTCTCAAGAGTTATTAAGGCTGGACAAACAGGAATAGCACAGACATATCTTTTTGTTTTCGCTGCGGGTCTCATGATAATAATCATGTTGTTGTTCTTGTAGGAATGAGATAAAAATGGATTTCTTATCAACTCCCCTGTTAGTAACTGTAATACTGGGTTCAGTAGGACTTGCAATTCCAATTATTGATTCCCTGCGGAAAGAACGAGGCGGTAGTAATAGACTATATTGCGGCATTTCGGTTGGCGCTATAATGCTAATCATTGGTATCATTAGCATTAGAATACTTTTTGGAGAGCCAATACCTACCATAGAATTTGGTAAAGGCATGCTTGCGGATGATATGTTTGGTGCATTCTTTGCAATATCATTATTGATTGTATCAATTATGGTAACAGCTTCATCATGGAATTATATGAAAAACAAGACCAATCCTGCAGCATATTATTCATTGATTCTGCTTTCCAGTATAGGCATGATACTCATAGCCTATTCAACTGATTTGGTAATGCTTTTGGTTGCATGGGAGCTCATGTCCATACCCACATATGCCTTGGCTGCATTTTCAAAACGTGATCCCATATCGAACGAGGCCGCCATCAAATATTTCCTTTTTGGCGCTCTATCATCTGCAATTCTGGTATTTGCTATTGGATTAGTATACGGGATAACTGGAACCACAAATATTGGTCAGGCAATAGTATCCATGGTAAATGTTCAACAAGATCTAGTTCCCATCACTCTGCTTGCCCTAGCGTTATTTATTGCCGGGTTTGGATTTAAGATGGGTCTTGTTCCATTCCACATGTGGTTGCCAGATGCATATGAGGGAGCCCCTACCACAATTGGTGCGTTACTTGCGGCAGGTACAAAGAAGGCAGGTTTTGCTGCTGCTATCCGTGTAATTGTTTTGGCCGTTTTTGTATTGCATTTGGACTGGGCTATGACATTGGCCATAATTGCAGTATTTACAATGACATTAGGGAACCTGGGAGCATTGATTCAAAAGAGCGTACCTAGAATTCTTGCTTATTCAAGTATAGCTCAAGCAGGTTACATAATGATCGGTCTTGCTTTGGCTCCATACAGTGATCAAGCTCTTGGGGGCTCACTTTTCCATATTATCAACCATGCCGTTATGAAATCTGCTGCATTTATTGCGGTTGCTGCGGTAGCAATTACACTTACCAGCTATAGTATTGAAAAGTATAGGGGACTTGCAAAAAGAATGCCACTCACGGCCATAGCCTTGTCAATATCATTGTTGGCATTGGCAGGAGTCCCACCTCTCAATGGTTTTTGGAGTAAACTAGTGTTATTTAATTCGGCAATTGTTACTGGACCCGAAGTATGGTGGGGACCTTACTTGGCTATTGCTGGGGTTTTGAACAGTGCCCTATCACTTGGATATTATGCTTGGATAATGAGAAAAATGTACATGGAAGATTCGCCTGATACGACCAGAGTCAAAGAACCAAGAGCAATAGCTGCAGTACTCATTTTCGCAATGATATTCATGGTCGGTTTTGGTGTATGGCATGCACCAATCTTGGAATTTGCTACAAACTCAGTACCAAATCTTTCTCAACTTACCGCGGTATTACCATCCGTTCCTCTAAAATAACCGCGTTAGTGACGTAATATCAATTTTGTAAAAAAAGTAAATAGTAAGTAAGTAATAGCTTACAACTTTTTATTTTGGGTTCATTTCCTTCATGATCTTTACTACTTTGTCATCGGTTATTTCTTCAAAATTGTCATAGAATTGAGCAACAGAAGTAAAATTACTAGTAGGTGGTATCAGTATTGTTACCACTTGATCTACCTCGTTTTTCAAGAGCTCGACAGTTTGATTAGGCGCTACTGGGATCGCTATTACTATCTTTTTTGGCTTCCTCTTTCTTATCCACCTTGCAGAAACCACAAGCGTGGCGCCTGTGGCTGCACCATCATCCACAAGAATAATGGTTTTATTCATTATGTTATATTCTTCCTGTTTTGGTCTGTAAAGTAAGGTTCTACGGCCTATTTCTCGGATTTGTGACAACTTTTCTGTCTCTATGTAATCTTGCGGAACTCTCAAAGCCTTTACTACATATTCATTAAGATAAACAGTATCCTTATCCATTATTGCTCCTATGCCAAGTTCCTTGTTGTTCGGAGCTCCCAGTTTACGAGGTATTACAATATCAAAATAATTTGCAGATCTGATCTTATAAATCGTATACGCCAATATTACTCCTCCACGTGGAATTCCAAAAACTACTATCTCTTTGGGAATTTCATCTTTAAGCTCATTATTCAGTTTGGATATGAGAAGCTCAGCTGCATGTTCTCTGTCTTTGAATCTTGTAACGGAAGTATTTTCAGCTGGCATAGGAAAATATACCATATAATATATCTATTTTCCTATAAGTCTTTTCAACAATATACGCAATGATTTAATAGGTCAAAAGTTATCAATTAATATTATATTAAAATCCTGTATTCAGTAACATATTGAAATATAAAGTACATATTGTACACTTAAGTTAGAAGTGCGAATAAACTCAATAAAGTACAAGTTGAATTACAGTCCAGCCAAATACGACCATACAACTATGATGTATGTGAAGGAAGATATCAAGTATGATAATTTCACTAAAGCCCGCGAACATCAATGGCAGTGTGACAAATGTATATGTACATTTTCAAAATATCCTTCTCTTAAACAACACAAGACTGAGAAACATTCCTATTAGAATAAGATATTCCCAATATTTGCTAAAAATTACCTTTTGAAAACTAGACCTCAGGTTCTTGTTATCTTTGAAAGTATGTGGAATTTTTGTGATTATTGATAGTTTAGCTTAAATCCAGTGTCCTTTTTTCATGAATCTATACCACTACTCTGCAAGCTTGTAACTTTTGATAATTTTCTCAGAAATCATTCTTCGATATGTATATTAAATCCGAAGTGAATGATTGTCCAAGCCTTGGCCAGTGTCTTAATAGCACTTGTGATTATTTCAATTTTGATCTTTGCTTCCATCCCTTATCATTCGGTTATAGCTCAAGAGGAATTTGCAGAAACTGAGTTTGAGGAAGAAGGAAAACCAAAGCTTTTCGATTCAAACCTGAAAATTACTACGATTGCAGAGGGACTAAACACTCCTACGACAATGGCCTTTGTTGGACCAGGAGATATTTTGGTACTTGAAAAAGATACTGGTTTGGTCAAAAGGATAATCAACGGTAAGGTTCTTGCAAAACCTGTCCTTGATGTTAATGTTGCTAACTCCATTGAGAGATGCATGTGTGGAATAGCGGTATCAAACTATAGCTCAACAACCCATGTATTTATTTTCTACACTGAAATTGATGGAAAAGATGGAGACGATAAGGCTGGAAAGCAACCAATTGGGAATAGAGTTTATCGATATGAACTATCAGGTGACGCGCTAGTAAATCCATTACTTTTGATGGATCTACCAGCCACTCCAGGACCTCGACATAATGGGGGCGACATAATGATCGGGCCAGACAATAATCTCTACGTGTCAATTGGCGATGTAGACGGTTCATTTAAGGGACCAACTACAGAGACTAAAACACAGAATTACGAGGATGGTGTTGACCCAGACGGAAGAGGAGGTATTTTGAGAATAACACAGGACGGTCAACCTACTGATGGTATTCTTGGAGATTCTATTCCATTGCGAATATACTACGCATACGGAATAAGAAATAGCTTTGGCATGGACTTTGATCCTGTATCTGGTAATTTATGGAATACAGAGAATGGACCCGGGAATAGCGACGAAATAAATTTGGTTCTACCTGGATTCAATAGTGGATGGCAACAAGTACAGGGTTTGGCAGCATTGGAAGACTCATTTACTGAATCTGATTTACTAGACTTTGACGGAAAAGGACACTATAGTGATCCTGAGCTGGTTTGGGTTAATACAGCTGGGCCAACAGCATTAAAATTTTTGGCATCGTCTGAACTTGGAACTACCTATGAGAACGATATGTTTGTAGGAGATGTGCATAACGGCAGAATTTATCATTTTGATCTCACTCCAGATCGGAAGGATCTAGTTCTTCCACAAGCACTATCATCGAGAGTCATAGAAAAACCAACTTCTCTAGGAGTAAGTAGTATTGTATTTGGGGAAGGATTTGGAGGTATTACTGACTTAGAAATGGGTCCCGACGGTAACCTACATGTCGTATCAATCGGACTTGGTAGCATATTTCAAATTAGCCCGGCGTCATAAGAAAATATTCTTGTGTCTATATAATAATCTACTTGTTACTAAATTTAATTAAAAACATACATTAATCTTTTAGATGAAAAGATATTTCATCCAATACAAAATAGAAGATACACTTAACTATCGATAAATGTCAAAATAAATGGTATCAAATATGTAGTTACCACTATGAGGTATCTATCAAGCAATGAAAAGGAACCTTTGGAATATAATAGGTTTGTCGTTCATCCTAAAGTTATTCTCCAATCTGCCAGATCAAATTAAAAGGGTCCGAATATCGTGATAAATATGTAGCAATCTAGTATTGTTTGAGATTATTACAATTGATTTACAAATCTAGATTGAAATTAATACCTTTCTATGGGGAACAAAAAGAAGAAGGTCGATTTTATTGATGAATGAGTCCACCTTGTTGCCCAACATGAGGCGATTGTCCAATAGATCTCCTTCTAAAGTGTCCAGAAGGTCTCTTGGAGAGCAACTCAATAAACCAGGCTTCGTGTTCTACTTCTTCTTGCATAATTCTCTGGGCAATATCATAAGTACGGTGATCTTTTCCAGCGGTCAAATCACATACTTCGCCCCATGAACGTATTGCACATTGTTCTGCGCCGAGTAATACCTCTATTATGGAAGTTAGATTTTCCCAATTTTCTGGGAGATACGCATCAGGGCATCCTGCCTGATCCGCAAATTTTCTAATATCTCTTGGTAAGGAGCCTCCGAGTTCATACAGCCTTGGTACCATGGCTTCAAAGTGATTTCTGTCTTCGATCCTTGCTTCTTCGACTATTTCCTTTATACCCTCACCATCAAGACCTGTGCAGTGCATCCTTAGAATTGTATAATAATAATATGTAGTAAATTCCGCACCAACACCTTTAGTTATTAATTCTTTTAATTTTTCAACATCAACTCCATTCTTCTTTATAACTTCAATTGCAACTATATTTGGAACCTTACCCTTTGTATCACTCATAGCAAAAAATAGATAATATTCTATAAAAGTCTTCTTATGGAATTATTGAATTACCCAAATTTGAATTAAAACTAATTTGTGAACAGATTTGTCTATCAATATCTGAAGAATTGGAGGTAATTTTTATATCTTAAGTTATTGTTAGCTTGCTATGTGTTTTATTGACAACGATGGAAATATCATTGTACCAAAAACAGTAAGGCCCCTTATAGAATACGAACCAACTATCTTTGGAGAGAAAAAAGGATCAATAAAACAATATCGACGTGGTAACTTGCATATACGCGAATATGATAATTACTATAGCGTTCATTATGATAAAATAGATCCCAAAAGTGATCCTTTTGGACATATTTTGGTTGATGCTTCAAAATATTTTCCCGGTATTATGATGCTATCTGCTCTTTCTGATTATCTTATTAGCAGGGAAAAATGATGTAAGTTGAACGTTAACCTATCCAGATTAATACTATTGTTCTCCCAGCCTTACGAGATTACTATTTGCATTTTCTATATGAAAGGGGTGAAAAATACAGTTGATGGAAGATAGCAATGAAATATTGGACTCTGCCATAGAAACTGATAAAAAAGAACCTACTTTTGTATTTAAGAATCCATCAATTTGGCTAATAATCAAGACTATACTAAAACTAATTCCTGTCATAGTG
>JBHENS010000061.1:0-7827 GCA_046261955.1 Nitrososphaeraceae archaeon
CGTTATAACAATACCATCTGGCTTCTGTTGTCCAATTTCACTCGCAAAATTGAGACTATAATTAAAAAAGTGTGTGGTCTGGTTCTTATCGAGAAATATTATTTCAAATGGCGATACCTGTCCGATATTTAGAGACCTTATTGAGGCAATTCCACTCCCATTTCCAATGTTTTGTCCGTTTTTGTCATAAAAATTAGCAAAAGCCGTAGTACTCTGCTGAGTTTCATTTGATGTATTTCTTATTTGACCAAATAAATGAATAAACCCACTCTGATCAATCACTATGTTCTTTTCTAGAATACTGAAATTATCTATAGAGTAGGCTGCGCCATTTATTATTAATAGAAAGGTACAAAAGAGTAACATTATTATTGTGATTAACTGAAAAGAAAAGCAGCAGAAAACATTTCTAAAATAATCCTTCACAATAAAACATCCTAAATATACTGGTATGTTGAGGCAATATATCTGTGTTTCAAAGTAAGATTCCTCTATAGTTTAACGATTTTTTAGTAGAAAGCCCGAATATACTTGTTCATACTGGAAAGCAAGAGAGAAATCATCATTTGAAAGATCATTCTCCGTTTTATTTCCAGTAACGAGATAATTCTTAAAGTGCTCATAACTGGCAGCTTCTGAATTGACAGATTTGATAAAAGAATCTTTAATATTTTCCTGTCCGTTTGGAACAACCATATCTCTTGCTTCATTTTCAAGCTCTTCAAACAGGGACAAATAACTCTCAGTTATAGTAATCATTGTCAAGTTGTCATTTTCCTTAGTTGTCCATTTTCCAAGTTCCTGTTGATATTTACTTGTAAGTTCAGTAGACTTTGATACCAATACTCTGAGTGAATCAGTAAAAACTTGAATGCTACTTTTATTTCCGGACTGTTCTTGTGGTTGCGGTACCAAGACGCTGGTTGATTCGGCAAGAATTTGAAGATTGTCTATAATAGGATCAAGAGACAAGACAATACTTGTTAATACAACTATCGTAGCTATTATCATGATTATGAAAAATGCGTATTTGTTTTTCAATTAAGATTACTCGATGTCTTGAATAATTAAAAGTTTGTCAAGTAGTATCCTTTTGTGTGAAATAGTAAATAGTGAGTAATGAATCTTTAGAACCCATTGATTTAACTATGATTGCTCAGATTCGAATTCAATTCTCTCTCTTTTTTTCCAGGATGTGTACTTTGTATGATCTGTCAACTCAACATCAAATAATTCAAAGATCTTCTTTCTCAAATTGTCAGCCTCTTGAAATTTCTTCTCAACTCTGAGACTATTTCTGAGATCAATCATCTCTTCAATTTTGATTTTAGTATCATTATCAACCATCATTATTTTGATACCTATGATATCCATGATGATATCTACTATAGGTAGCGCTTTCTCAGACAAACTAATAGTTAATTTTTCTGATGAACTCAGGTTGTTAACATACGAAACAAGCTTCATAAATGATGTCAATGCTAATGGTGTATTCAGGTTACTATCTAGTGCGGACAAAAAATCATTTAGGAAACCATTACATTTATGCTCAAATTCGTCCATGTTTTCAGATACATTTTTGGTTGTTCTAAGCTCATAGATGCAGTGTTCAATTTGTCTCCATTTTTGCAATGATTCTTGCAGAATTTCATCATTGTAATCCATAGGCTTTGAATATTGAGAAGAAATCAGGTATAATCTAAGTACATTAGAACCCCATTTTTTAAGAGCGCTCTTAAGTACTATCATATTTCTCAGCGACTTTGACATCTTTTCTGAATTAATTGTAATCATTCCTACATGCATCCATACTTTTGCTAGGTTTTTTTCGTTAAAAGTTTCAGATTGAGCAATTTCATTTTCGTGATGAGGAAATATCAGGTCAGTGCCACCTCCATGGATCTCTATTTCGTTACCAAGGAACTTTGATACCATCACCGAACACTCAATATGCCAACCTGGTCTGCCTCTTCCCCAAGGACTTTCCCAATTTGGAACATCGGAGGAGAATTTCCATAGAGCAAAATCCAACGGATCCTCCTTCAATTTATCAATTTCAATTCTAGTACCTTCTTCGAGCTCATCAATTTGTTTCTTTGATAGTTTACCATAATTTGGAAATGCTCGCACTTTGAAATAAACTCCGTTAAGAGTAGTATACGTATAATTTTTTTCTTTTAATATTTTTATGGCTCTTATTATTTCAATTATGTGGTCCGTTGCTTTTGGATAAAAATCGGCCTTGAGAACATTTAGTTTGGAAAAATCTTCAAAGTAACTCTCGATATACTTGGAGGAAATTTCATCAGGAGACTTTCTATCCAATTTAGCCCTATTAATTATTTTGTCATCGACATCGGTAAAGTTTTGTACATATACTAGTTCCTTACCCTTGTGAATTAAGTATCGTCTTAAAATATCAAAAACTACTATGGTTCTAGCATGTCCAATATGACAGTCATCATATACTGTAATACCACAAACATAGATCCTAATCTTATTATCTTCTGTAGTACCAATATCTTCAAGAGTATCAGAAAGTTTGTTGTATATTTTCAAGTTACAATTATAGCAATCTATGAATTTCAGGTAGCAATAATTGATTCAAACGTCTATGTAAATTTCCTTACCTTTCAAATCAATTTCATACGTTTTTAATTTTACCCCTTCAAGATAATCTAATAATTTTCCAGTGCGTATGTTATAGTGCCATGAATGTAATGGACATTCCACGACCTCTCCATCCACTTTACCTGGAGCAAGTGAACCATCCTGGTGTCTGCACAATGCTTCGATAGCATAAAATTTACCTTTTGTTCTAAAAATTGCAATCCTACTTCCACCTAGATTTACTTCTTTCCCAGTTTTCTTTTCAAATTCTTCAATACTTGCAGCGCGCATCCAAGTCATAATTAGTGTTTTTAAGTTTCAATCACTTATAAAAAATTATGTGTCAATTTTAGGTGAATTCTTCAGACTTCGTCATAAAGTATCAAAAAAATAGACTCCATATGAAAATTGTAGAGTAGGTTACTCAGGTATCAGTAGGATTTCGCATATTTTCTCTGAACAGGGTTTAACTTATCAATACTTAACCGCAAATATTTTAATGATAACTTGGCCACATTAGAATCGATTTTCTCTGGTACGGGATAAACTTTCTTTTGCATTCTTTCATGATTCTTAAAAATATGCATTATCGAAAGAAGTTGATTTGCAAAAGACATTGCCATTACTTCTGGGGGATTTCCCTCTCCACCCACTAGATTAACAACTCTGCCCTTGGACAGTAAGAAAATTTTCCTGCCATTAATGTGGAAACAATCCAAATATGGTGTAATGGAATAATTCTCTTTTGAATTTGAAATCAGTTTCTCTACTTCTATTTCATTGTCGAAATGTCCTGCATTCGCAAGTATCGTTCCATTTTTCATTCTATTAAAATGTTTTTCAATAATTACGTTTTTTTGTCCGGTACATGTTATAAAAATATCTGCATTTTCTACTACTTGACTAATTTTTTTTACATTGTAACCTTCCATATATGCCTCTAGAGCTTTAAGTGAATCAACCTCAACAACAGTAACAATAGCCCCCAATCCTCTAGCTCTTGCTGCAACTCCTCTACCGACATACCCGTATCCTAAGACAACTATATGTTTACCAGCAATAAGAACATTTGTCAATCTAATAATTCCAGTAAGTGTACTTTGCCCAGTTCCGTATTGATTATCAAATAAGTGCTTTGTAGGAGCTTCGTTTACACCAATCACGGGATATCGCAATTTCCCCTGCTCTTCCAATGCTTTTAGTCTTTTAATTCCTGATGTAGTTTCCTCTGTTCCACCCAAAATCCCCTGGCTTTTCTTCTCATGTGCCATAACGTGAAGGTTTGAGCCATCATCTGTAAGGATCTGAGACCGATATTCCAAAACTTGTCTTAAATTGTCCAAATACTCATTTTCAGTTTCATCTCTCCACGCGAATACGTTGACTCCTTCTGATGAAAGAAATGCTGCTATATCTTCTTGTACTGATAAGGGATTTGCTGAGCACAGTGCAACCTTAGAACCTAATTTAGTCGCAGCTAATACGAGGACGGATGTTTCTTTTGTAACATGTAATGAAAGTCCGAGTCTTAGACCTTTTAAGGGCTTGTTGTTAATGTTTTGATTCACAATTTCGTGGATAATACCCATATGAGAACATGCCCATTCCCATGACTTTCTTCCGTTGTCAATTAATCTGCTATTTTTCATCTGGCTATACACCAAATCAATATGTTATAACTAATTATTCATGATTGTCGACATTGAAATAAAAGAAGCCAGAAAGTCTTGTAAAATTTGGTTATTTCAGATAGTTTTAATTCCCCGTAGTAATCACTGTTTCTGCTGTGCTCAATTCCAAAACAGAGAGTGTTATAATAACAAGCGCACTCCCATATGCAAATGGAGAGATTCATCTTGGTCATATCTCGTCTACTTATCTACCTGCAGATATCTTGCGCAGGTTTCTAAAATCAAATGGAGTAGAAGTATACCACCTGTGTGCATCAGATGATTTCGGAACCCCGGTTCTTATTGAAACTGAAAAAAAGAAAATAAAACCGGAGGATTATGTTAAATACTGGCATGATAAAGACTTGGAAGATTTTAGTTCAGCTGGGATTGTTTTTGACTCTTTTTCACAAACAAGCTCTGAAACAAATAGGAAATTTGTACAGTATGTCTTTGATGTATTAAGAAATAAAGATCTTATCTACGAAAAAGTAGTTGTACAGTATTATTGTGAAAAAGACTTGAAATTTTTGCCCGATCGCTATGTTGTTGGAAAGTGTCCTTATTGTGGTGCGGTTGGACAATATTCAGATCTTTGCGAAAAGTGTGGTCGAATTCCTGAGAAGATAGTGGATCCAAAGTGTGCAATTTGTGGAATTCCCCCCGTTAAAAAACAGAGTAATCATTTTTTCTTCAAGCTTTCTAATTTTGGTGATGTTCTTGAAAAATGGTTAAAGGATAACAAATTACTTCAACAGGACGTAAAGAAATATGTGCTCAACTGGATTGTAGAAGGATTACAAGATTGGGATATAACAAGAGACATTCCTTGGGGGGTTAGCATTCCTATGGAGGGTAATGAACAAAAAGATAAAGTGTTCTATGGCTGGTTTGATAACCATTTATGTTATATATCTTCACTGATTGGACTGCTACAAGACATTGATAAGGCAAGAGAAAAATGGAATAGTTCCAAAATTTATCATTTTATTGGAAAAGATATTGTTTATCATCATTATCTATTTTTGCCAGCAATTAGAATTGGCATAAATCAAGAATACAAATTACCAGATTTCATCCCAACACGTGGACATCTTATGCTACAAAATAATAAAATTTCTAAGAGCAGAAATTGGTATATTGGATTAAGGGAATTTGTGAATCTTTTTCAAGCTGATTATCTACGATTTTACATTGCATCAATTTGCAGTTATTCTCAAGACGATATCAATTTTGATTGGAATGATTTTGAGAAAAAGATAAACAATGAATTAATAGCAAATATTGGAAATTTTGTAAATCGAACATTGACTTTTATTAAGAAAAATTTTGGTAATGTTATACCAAAGCCGAATGAGTATGATGAGCTGGATAAAAATGCGTTGGGAGAAATAGAACGTGTTGGCAATACAGTTGGTGGTTTTATTTTAAGTAACGAGATTGATAAGGCGCTAAAGAATATTCTGTTTTTTTCTTCAATTTTCAACCAATACTTCCAGAAGAGAGAACCCTGGAAGAAGCCTCAACAATCAGGTTCCACACTTTATATTTCAATTAACGCTGTACGATCATTATCAATATTACTTTCTCCATTCACTCCATTTTCGGCAGAGCGAATTTGGAAACAAATATTATTAGAAGGTAACATTCATGAACAGAATTGGGATTCAATTGGAACAATACTCCTGAAACCAGGTCATAGACTAGGAGAAATCGAGCCAATCTTTAAGAAAGTTGACAAAGACAAAATAAAAGAGCAAGTAAATAAATTGAATAATAGATAGTAATGTATTGTGGATTAATGATAGGGAGGTTTCAGCCATTTCACAGTGGTCATTTAAAACTCGTCCATCAAATATTAAGTGAATGTGAGGCATTGATAATTGCCGTAGGAAGTTCTCAGTTCAATTACACATTTTCAAATCCATTCACTGCGGGCGAACGAATTTACTTTATTCATGATTCTTTAGTAGAATCAAAAATTGATCTTAGAAGAGTGTATATTGTGCCGATATTGAATCTAGAGAATAATGCAATTTGGGTCCAACACCTAAAATCCATGTTACCCAAGTTTGATTCCATATACTCTGGTAACAAATTTGTAATTGAGCTTTTTTCGCATAGTTCTGAGATTTTTAGTGTTCGTACTCCAATATTCTACAATGAGAATGACTGTAACGGTACTAATATTAGGATGAATATTGTCATGGACAAAGAGTGGAAAAATTTTGTACCGAATGCAGTATGTAGAATTATTTCGGATCTCGACGGAATTCAGAGAATAAAAGTTCTTTTTGAAACTCAAAGAGATGGGACGGGTGAAATTAAACAATATCCCGATGTTAAATAACTATTTGAAGAAAAACATAACAGTATGATCCATGACAAAGCCATTAAGGGCATGTCCCGTATGCAATCACTGCGGTGCAAAAAAATTCACAGTAATATCCAATAAGAATGGCACATTGATTTTGGAATGCAAAAAGTGTTGTGCTAGAATCGAAATATTGGACTAATATTGCGTTATACGTATTTGGTATGCATTTAGATAGCATGTATCTTAAGAAAGAAGCAATTTCACATACCTATTCAAGCGACAGCAAAGTGAGTTGGAAAAAGATGCTATAACTTAGGAAGGACCTAAGAATCAAAAATTGATAGAATGTGGACTTCTTTTCTATGTCTATTTGATGATATTCAGGAGAATCTAAAATGACACAACAAATTACCTTCGTTGTGAGCAGTATGCCATCTTAGGTGCTACTGGGACTTTTAATCTCACTAAGTATTCATACACATTCTGTGTGTCATTTTAATTAGCATCTAGACATTGTTCTAAGCGCAGTAGATTCATAGCAACAATATTTAGTTGTTAGCCACCATTTTTTATTACGTAAAAAAAATACCCTCACTGTTACTTAGAAATTCTAATTAATTTAATATACTTAAATTGACTATAAATATCGATACAAAATATGAGTAAGTATGACTGCAAAGAAATGGTTTGATAATGATGTTTCTTTAGAACAACTCAAGAACAAGACAATTGCCGTAATAGGTTACGGTATTCAGGGAAGAGCTCAGGCAAATAATATGAAAGATTCCGGATTAAACGTAATAATTGGATTGTATAAAGAAGGAAAATCATGGAAAATTGCAGAAAATGATGGACATGTAGTTAAAGAAGTAAAAGAAGCCTCAAAGTTGGCCGATATTATTCACGTTCTAACCCCAGATATGGAACAGGCCACTGTATACAACAATGAAATAAAACCCGGGCTTTCTGAAGGAAAAACCCTGACTTTTTCTCATGGAGCAGCCATACACTGGAAGTGGATAGTTCCTCCTAAAAATATTGACGTGGTAATGGTCGCTCCCAAGGGACCAGGTCAGAGAGTACGAGAATTATTTCAGGAAGGATTTGGTACCCCGTCACTTGTCGCAGTCTACCAAGATTATTCCAAAAATTCCTTAAATACAGTTCTGGGATTGGCAAAGGCCATAGGAAGCACAAGACCAGGAGTAATTGAGACTACGTTCAAAGAAG
>JBHENS010000062.1:0-7558 GCA_046261955.1 Nitrososphaeraceae archaeon
CTGTTAGTTATTGTACTGTTGTTACCGTCAATGGCAGAGCTGATATTCGTAGTAGGTGGAATGGTATCAACAGTCCAGGTAAATGATGCAGGTGAGGGGTCTTTGTTCGTAGAGTTGTCCACAGACAAAACTTCAAAGGTATGAGTTCCATCAGTTATCTTTGGAGGAGTAAAGTGTACTGGGCTGCTGCAGGCAGTAAATGATGTACCATCAAGTGAGCATTCAAGGTGGTCAATTCCTACACCATCAGTGTCGTTACCAGAGAATTCAAACATAACAGCATTAGATTTAGTACTGCTGCTGTTAGTTATTGTACTGTTGTTACCGTCAATGGCAGAGTTGATATTCGTAGTAGGTGGAATGGTATCAACAGTCCATGTAAACAACTCTGGAGATGGATCATTATTTCCGACGTTATCTTCAGACAAGACCCTAAACGTATGAGCTCCATCAGTTATGTTTGTAGAAGTAAATTGTGTAGGAGATGAGCAGACAGTAAAATTGGAATCATCCAAGCTGCATTCAAATTGTTTTATTGCTAACCCGGTAGTTCCTGTTCCGTCTGTATCGTTACCAGAAAATGCAAATGATACGGAGTCAGATCTGGCATAGCTCCCGTTAGTTATAGGGCCTTCATTACCATCAATGGCATTAATGATGATAGTACTGGGAGGCACTGTGTCGACAGCCCAGCTGAATGATGCAGGTGTTGGACTTAGGTTTCCAACATTGTCTTCAGACATTACCTCCAATGTATGAACGCCATCACCTAGGTTCACAAATTGGAGCGGACTCGTGCAAGAAACAAATTCTGAATTATCTATATTACACTCGAACTGTTTTATTCCGACCCCATTACCTTCTTTACCTCCAGTATCAATGGCTGAAAAGGCAAGTGTTATCGAGTTAGATGCAGTATTACCGCCGTCAGTTACATTATTTTCAAAACCGTCAATAGAGGAATCAATAGTCGTGGTAGGTGACTCAGTGTCCACAGTCCATGAAAATGATTCTGGAGTAGAATTTATGTTTCCTATGTTGTCTTCAGAAATTATCTCAAAGGTATGGGTGCCTTCGGGCAAGTTTACTGAAGTAAACTGGACAGGACTTGTGCAGATAGAGAAGGATGCCCCATCTAACGAACATTCAAATTGTTTTATTCCTACTCCTTTATCTTCTTGACCGCCAGTATCGTTACCCGAAAAAGCAAGTGTTACTGTGTTGGAAGATGTGTTACTTCCAGGAATCATGAAATTTCCATTCCCATCGGTGGCACTGTCAATAGAAATAAGAGGAGCTAAAGTGTCTACAGTCCATGTAAACGATGCAGGACTGGAATCCTTATTTCCTGCCTTATCCTCAGACAAAACTGTAAAGGTGTGAGTACCGTCTTTTAATAAATTTGGAAATATGAACGGGCTGGTACAGGCTACATATCGCGAGTTATCGATGTTACACTCAAAGTGATCGATTCCTACTCCTCTATCCTCATTACCCCCAGTATCGTTGCCGGAGAATTCAAACGACATGGAACTAGAATTGGTATTGGTCCCATTGTCTATGATGAGCTTATTACCATCAGTAGCAGCATTGATAGTAGTTGTGGGAGACTCCGTGTCCACAGTCCACTTAAATGATGCAGGTGAGAAATTGATATTTCCAACGTCATCTACAGCTCTAACGGTAAAGGTGTGAGCACCGTCTTTTAATAAATTGAGAAATACAAACGGGCTGGTACAGGCTACGTAGCTAGAGTTATCGATGTTACATTGCAAGTGATCTACTCCACTTCCGCCCGTGTCTGTACCTGAAAAGGCAAATTTAATTGAAGTGGAATCACTGTTTCCATTATTTGCGATAGTACTATTGTTACCATCTACAGCAGAGATTATAGACGTTGTAGGGGGAGTTGTGTCGACCGTCCATGTATATGCCGCTGGAGTCAAATCTTTATTTCCTGCGTTATCTTCGGATCGTACACTAAATGTATGAGTTCCATCCACTACATTCACAGTGTTAGTACTTACGCAAGTAACGAATGGTTCACCATCCATGCTACACTCAAACCGATAGATTTTTGAACCAACATTATCTGTACCTGAAAATGCAAAAGTCATCGAGTTGGACCTAGTGTTGCTGTTGTTTATTACTATCATCTTGCTGCCATCAGTAACAGAATCTATCTGAGTGTTTGATGTTTCTGTGTTGGCCGTCCATGTATATGACGCTGGAGTCAAATCTTTATTTCCTGAGTTATCTTCGGATCGTACACTAAATGTATGGGTTCCATCCAAAACATTAACTGTGTTAGTACTTACGCATGTAACGAATGGTTTCCCATCAATGCTACACTCAAAGTGATTAATTGTCTTGCCCATATTGTCCGTTCCAGAAAATGCAAATTTCATAGAGTTTGATGTAGTGCTACCATTGTTGACAATGACATTGTTATTACCATCTAACGCTGTGTTTATTGTGGTACTTGGGCTGTCTTCCTTGTTCTCATACTGACCGTCATCAAATTGGCCGAAAGCTATGTTGACGTTGACTCTATGTTGATCGAGTCCAGAAAATGAAGGAAAATGACCTGAAATGTATAAAATAATACCAAAAATAACGATTAAGTATAACTTTGAATGTGATTTACCAGAAAATCTCATTACCTATTTGTATCTTGAGCGTGAAGTATATTAACGTAAACATAATGTAATATTCTAAAAATTTCTAAAAAACATCAATACTTGGTTATTATTGCAATCATTATTTGTTCACAAATAGTAATTATCATTAAATTGAAAAGAAACCTAAGATTTTTGACTCAAATTCAAATTTTCAAAAAGGTATACTGTTACATTCAAGTATCAAAAATAGCATGATTACATCCGTTTTCCTAATTGAAAATCTCACAAGTTAATTGTATATATATGCGCATAATGATAGCAAATTCATGAAATTGGTTAGTCTGAATATAGCTAGGGTATTTACGATAGGAATTGTATTTGCATTCCCGTTTATTTTCGCTGATTCGGTAAATGCCCAAAATCAAAATATGACTCCGAGTATGGTGATTAACATGAGTGACTTATCAATAAAAGTCGGGAATACCACAAGTAATGAAACAATCACTTTTTCCAACAATACGACAGGAGAAAATGGTAATTCTACCAGTTGAAATCAATTAGCGTAAAGTGAACACTAGAAGATTCGGAAAAGATCCCAATTTTCAGAATAGGTTATGTACTACCAAGAGGTCAAGCAATTCTTTTTATAACGTGATAACCGAATTCCGTTTTTACAGGTTCTGAAATTTGGTTTTTTTCAAGTTTGAATGATGCTGCTTCAAATGGTTTTACCATTACGCCTCTTCCAAAAAAACCTAGGTCGCCGCCCCTTTTGCCGCTTCCCTTATCTATAGAGAGTTCCTTTGCTAACTTATCAAAGCTTTCTCCTTGGTTTAACCTTTCAATGATAGATAGTGCTTCACTATGCTTCTTTACGAGAATATGGGAACACTTAATCTTATCGGCCAACTTTATGATATATTATGACATGGAATATATTGTTTTCCTAAAAAATAAATTTAGTCGCTTTTAATACCTCCCTAATGATTAGATTCTTGATCCTTATGACTTTGATTACTATATATTAGTAACTCTTAAATGGATATTTATTATATAAGATATTTAGATCAATTTACCAATTCCCCATGACCCATGATCTTAGTGTTGTTTATTTATGCTGCTAATTCGACCTGTGATTTTTCACTTTCTTTCACTACCCTAAATATTGTTTCTACAAATCCCTCCAATTCTTTTTCGTGAGAAACAATTATTACCTGAGCTGCGCTGAGTTCTTCTAAGACAAGCTTTATTTGAATTAGTTGTTCCTTACTAAAACCATCTGTAGGTTCATCCAAAATCAAGAGATTGTCATCAAGCATTATGATCCTTCTTATGATTTCGTTAAGTGCCAGCCTATACGCAAGTGCGATTGAGGTTTTCTCTCCTCCACTTAAACTATCAACTTCCAGGTGATATCCACTTTGGTTCACAATAGGTGTAAAATATTCATCAATTTCTACGTCTATATCACCCCCTTCAATCAATAAGTAAAACCACTTTTGGAATAACTTATTGAATTCTTCCCTCACACTGATCAACACTTGAGATTCTATCTGTTCTAATGAGGGGATAAAATGTTGATTCAGCCATATACCTATCTGATCTGTAAAAATAATTTTATCAACTCTTTCTTCCAAGTCATTTATTTTCTTGTTGATAGCCTCAATATTGTTTAGATTATTATCATGATCTGTCCTTCTCATCGCAAGATTTTCTTTCTTACTAACTAAATCATTCTCAAAAGTTAGTTTATCTGATTCTAATTTTTTTAGTTTAATTTCAACTTCTTGACTATCTTGATAGACTGCTCTCATTTCATCAAGTTTTTTAGATAGAGCAATTATATCATCCTTTAATTCCGCTAACGATTTTTCTTTGACTCTTTTTTCTTCGATATTACGTTGTTTTGATTTCATCAAGTTAGAATGCTCCACATATGTACTTTCAAGGTCTTTCTTTTGGTAATCGTTTACGATTTTAGTTAATGAGTCATAACTCATCTTGTAAGAATACAATGTATTTAATTTGTCAGCTATTTCATCCAATTTCTTTACCTTTTCAAGAAAATAGTTTTCTTGTAATTTAGCCTGCATCGATCTCTTGCCTGAAGTTTTTTCGTCTATCTTAAGATTTAATTGTTTAATGTTATCCTGTACAACATTTATTTTTGCTATCTGGACTTGAATTTTTTGTAATTCAGATTTCTTAGACTCTACTTGTTTGATCCTATTTAGAAACTCATTTTTCTTATCTTGATTCTCTTGTAGCTCCTTTTCCATTTGACCAAGTTTATGCTCCAAGAAACCCTTCCTTTGTAAAAATTTATTTTCCAATTCTAAAATGTGTTGTTGGTCTAATTTTTGCTTGCAATACGGACAAACTGCATCTTGTCTTAACTGTAATACTGTGTCAAGTTCTGATTGCTGTTTTGATATTTCTTTATTAATTGAAATTATCTCTGACTTAATATTAGAGAGGTTGTCAGAAACATCCTCCAATTCTATTTGGAAATTACGCGCATCAATAATGTTATTTTTTAGTAGAATCTCTTCTTCTTTCAAGTGATTTAAAATCTTTATTTCTTTGTTATAACTTTCTTGTTCCAACATAAGTTGTGCTAATTCCGATTCCAGCCTTTTGATATTAGAGCTAAACATTTCGCGGTCGCTGTTAATGTTACTTTCTAACTTTATTTTTTCGAGTAATAGTTCATCATATTGTTTGGCTCGTTCAGTAACATCTAATAGCTCCTTCCTTTTTTGAATATACTCCTGATACTTCGGAGTGAGATCAGCAACTATTTTTTCACTTTGTGATATATGAGATAATTCATCGTTTATACTAGCAAGCTCTGAATTTGCTTCTTCTTCTAGTTTCAAATTCTTGTCTATGGTATATTGTAGATGTAAAATGGAAGATTCTGCTCGTAGTATTCGCTCCTTTCTTTTCCTTGTCTCCAGCATTTCCTTAAAGATTAACTGAATATGATCATCAAGAGTAACTATGGTATCTTTAAGATAGTCGATTTCTTCTTTCAATGATTCTGTGGTATCCTCTATCTTTTGTACATCTTCCCTGTAAATGCTCAAATCATTTATCATAGACTTCTTTATCTTGGTGACAGTTCGTATCCATGAAGAAAATTTCTCAGCATTTTTTTTTGCTGTGCTATATTCTTCTATACCAAACGCCCTTCTCAGAATTTCGACCCTTTTTTCATTATTGGACGTCAGTACATTTTTCATCATCTCTTGCGGAGTGTAAATCGCAAAACGATATATTGTTGAAGTTGTTTTTGCATGTGTTCTTTCATTTATTCCAATTATATCCAAAATTTTGGATTTTAATTCACCAACTGAATATGAGTTTTTGACTCCGTTTTCATACAAAAAACCTTCTTCTTGAAAAATTTTATTGCTTCTTCTTAAGAGAGATCTAAATACATCATAGGTCTTGCCACAACTTTCAAATTCTAAAAGTACAGACCCTTTACTCTCTCCAATTCTGAGTAAATGATTTGCATCAATATCACCTAGGCCAAAAAGTGCAAATTCAATTGCAGAAAGGATTGTTGATTTTCCTGAACCTATGTCACCTTGAAATAGTATCCTCCCCAGAGGAAGCTCAATTGTTGTTTTTTCTTTGTAACTTCTGATATTAGTAATTTCAATTTTTTTAATTATCATAAAATTATCTTAATAGATGAATTAACAATACGGAAGAAATAAAAGATTATTGATCTCGTCTTTGGCAGGCTCAAATATCGACATATCTAGTTTAAATTAAATAAAAAAGTAGTAGGTCAATCTAAATTAATTGATATCTTAAATGATTGGGGATGGTCGCAAAAAAGCGTAAATGGGGTATGTATAGGATATAAAGTTTTAGGATATAAACTTGAATATATAGATAGCCTATTCAAAGGTAGGGGAATTTGTGTTAAGTATTATAAGTGTTGAAGTCCTAGATGAAGTTTAATGAATATACTAGCATTAATTTTGGCGGGAGCCATAGTTCTTTCATTGGGCATCTCATCTCCGATGATGGGTTTAGCGCAAGAAGAAGAGCAACAAACAGCAGAACAGATTCCAGAAGATATAGAGATACCTTTGAATTTCACCCTAAAAGCTCAGGGCGGCGATGATGGGGAATTGAATGCAACAGAAGCTAAGGATGTTACTGTAACCCTAAGCGTACAAAGTGGCGAGGATGGAAGTCCGATGCAGATACCAGTAACAGCAAAAGTAGCAAATGATACCCAAGCACAAGACCTAGAACTATGTCACACATTGCAAGGAGAAGAGGAAACGTGTAATTCGTTAGAACAAATAGTACAAGCAGCAAGTGAAAATCAAACAAGCGGAGCAGCATCTAATGAGTCATCAAGTTCTTCTGGCAACGCAACTGAGAATGATGAAGAAGACGACGAGAATAACTAGGGATAATCATAATCCTAGTTAAGATCTTTTTTATTTCATATTTTTCGAGTGAATAGTTAAATAGTTTATCAGGCAGCATAAGAATTTTTTAACAGCTTGCTAGACTCTATTATAAGCGAATAAATTCTCTATTAATTACCTCCAGTGCTCCAATTTTGTTTAAAGATTATAGATAGCCGTTTCATCCGACCCGATGAGATACCTAGCATCAAATGAAGTACAGTGTCATAGGGGTCTGATGGGATGTGACCTTGATTCTTATCCCACCAGTATTAGTTTCTATATTTATGCAAATTCATCTATTATAAAGTACTATCAGAAATCTGTATTGTTTGACCATTTGTTATATGGTTACTATTACTTAGTTATGGGATAAAGCCTAGAGAATGATTTAATCATAAAAAAGTGAATTGATTCTTGAAAATAGACGAGTATAAATAACTCGTTACTCATAAAATAGCATGAGTAGTAAAGGAAAAAGCAGGAGCAGTAGTAAAG
>JBHENS010000063.1:0-7379 GCA_046261955.1 Nitrososphaeraceae archaeon
CCCTTTCTACTATGACCATTTTGTCATCAGTTAATAGGGCAATGTCACCATCCTTAATACGAGAACCGTGTGACATGGTAAGAGCTAAGTCCGTTCCTTTATCAGTTACTTTCCTGATTCTAGCTCTTTCACACTCGAGCCGGGTCATTTGGATTTTCTCAACTTGGTCACTTCTCAACATGTTGTGATAGATGTCTTTAAGATTGTCATCAGAATTGATGTTGCCGATTATCTTATCAATATGAATCATAGTCTTGCAAATGACCCTAGTTATGGGATCGTTTGCCGATAGTTATGTTTTTTCTTTATCATTACACCTTTTTCAGCGCGTCCATCTTCTATGCATAATCAGCTGTCGTAGAGTTTGTAGTTTACTCTAATTACCATCGAAAATCACTCTTCGTCGAGCCGTACCACAGTCGCCGTGAATAGAGCCCACTAAAGTTAAACTAGGCCATCTAAAACCAGAAATAGGGAACAAGAGCTTAAGACATATCTTGTAACTTGAGGCCAAGAACATATGTAAAGTCAATTTTATTGCTAATTTAATAATTTGAATTTGAATACTTTCTGGAACCTGTGGAGAAGACTAAAAAATATAAGCATCATTCGTTGATACTTAGAAGTCGTAAATTGGTCGACCCACTAACATTTGTTTTGATTTCGATTCCCACAATGATTCTGTTAGGCATTCGTCATGCGCTCGACGCAGACCATATCATAGCAATTGATAACCTAGTGAGGTTACATGGCGCTGGTAGAAATTCGCAGTGGGTAGGCGCTGGATTTAGTGTGGGTCATATGATATCAGTTCTGGCCGAAATGATACTCATAATTTACGTTGTAGGCAATCTAACAAATGTTGAGCAACTATCATCTTTGGGAGGAGTGATAGGAGCCATTGCGTTAGGAGTGATCGGAGCATTAAACATTTACTCAATGAAGAAATGGGGTAATACGGGGTCAGCTATCCTCGCAAGTAAAGTTTTATCGAGAATCGGAATTATGAAACCCTTTAGTTCTGCACTAATTACTGGAATGGTATTTGGTTTAGGATTTGATACAGCTACTCAGATCTCTGCAATTACTTTATCTGCAGTAGCGTCGGCATCTCTTGGAGTCCAAGTAGCCTTAGTCTTTGCAGGGTTATTCGCTGTAGGAATGGTTCCGATAGATACGTTAGACAGCTTTATACTGCGATCGACCTTTTCTAGAATATTCAACAAAAGAGGCTTTAGATATATGGCTTATTCATTGAGTGCAGCTGCACTGACCGTGGGAGCTATTGCTTCGTACGAAACTATAACCAACTTAGAAATATTACCCGATATTATTGGACCAGTACTAGCAATAACAATAATCATAGTGTCTTTTGGTTATGCGTATGCTTCGAGAAAAAGACCTATAGTAAATTCCACCGACTCGACCTCAGCTTCACAAATAAAGGAACGTCGGAGTGATAGGGAAGATGAACATGAATACTAAATTCCTTGGTGTAACTCAATTCAATACTTTGCAAAAAAAATTAGAGATTCAAAGCAATCAAAATTGAAGATTGAGCCAACCCTGAATTTTGTGTGAATGGCATACCATTGGAGGCATCGCCAATCACAATAGGTTTCTTAGTTATTCTTTTCGTCATATTTTTCAGGGTATGCATAACAGTAGACCACTTCGTAATCAACTAAAGAGCCTCCTAAATCCTTAAAGAAAGTCAAGCACTGCTTAGTTTCTGGATCCTCCAGTTTGTAGAAATCCCACTCCTTGTAATTGTCAATATCATCGATTTCACATTTTTCGGCATCTATTTTTATTGATATTTCTTCTAAGGTGTCAGATTTCTTACAATTTTTTTCTGACGGATTGTTATCTCCGTGATTATCTCCTGGTAATTTATTTTTAAAATCATAATCTTGTGCGTATACACCAGAAGTTATTGATAGGATAAGTATCGCCGAGACTGAAAAGCTAATACTCGTGAGTAAAGTTTTCTTGTTCATCATTCACTCTTAGATGTATTTTGACACTATAAATTAATTTCCTTTTTAATGACGTATATTCAATTTGTCTCAAGAGGAAAACCATTCATTCATACATATATCATAACGAAAGTCGCTTTAAATTTTATAAAATTTGGCAGTTTTTACAAACATTCCTATAAATATTACAAATTCATCACTCGGTTGAACGCCTTATATTGTTCGCACAAACTCAGGTTGCAGTCGTGGTCGTATATTTTTACTCAATTCTAGTACACATTACCTAATAGATAGCCTGATTTCTCGTCGGTCTCTCAAAAATTATTGTTCCCAAAATAAATTCTAATACTAATACCAAAATGGGTAACGAGTCGATTGCAATCCTAGTTAGGATATCATTATTTCAGTTTTGTTGAGTTATTGCAAATATGTTGACATTTTGAATATATATTATCCCAATTGATAGAGAAATTTAATTTATTTTATTATCAAGCAAAAATATTATTCCCCTAGTCTATACCTCTGTATTTCAATGCTTCGTCCTTATTTTCTGCGGCTTTGTGCTCCTTGAACGATTCCATAGTGTCAAATGTTTGTTCGCATACATCACAAGTAAGACTTCCGCTGTCCTTATCTACCTTAGTTTCATTTTCATTTTGACCATAGTCTGGATTCATAATAGTATAAATGTACAACTTACTATATGAGAATTAAAAGATCGAACAACCATTGAGTCAGTTTTTTCAGCCAATCGGTCTCTGCATCCGTTAAACAAGATATTGTGCATTAAATATCGATGACCAAATTCGAAGAGCATGATAAGTCATCAAAGGACCCAATGTCTCCAGAGAAAATGTGAACACGAGTCCACGGCTGTAGAGAGAAATCCGAAAGATCAACGCATCGTGGAGCAGGGAAAGACAGGTGCTGATTAGCCAGAAGCAAAGGAAGAACTTAGAAAGAGCGGAATGACAAAGACATAGATTATCAGTAACCCTAGATGCATACTCTGGAATTCTCCATTCTTTTATAGATGAGTAAATGAATTCTAGGTTCAAAAGTTTTATAATTTCCTGTTCGATTATAAGTTGAGAGAGAAATAAGAATGACATCACAAATATTTGTTAATTTACCCGTGAAAGATCTCGACAAAACGATAGAATTTTTTAAGAAGCTAGGTTTTGAATTTAATCCACTGTTTACAGATGAGAATGCTACATGCATGATAGTTAATGAAAATATTTTTGTAATGCTCCTAGTTGAAAAATTCTTTAAATCATTTACTAAAATGGAGATATGTGATACTACAAAAGATACTGAAGTGATAATCGCATTGTCAACCGAAAGTAGAGAAAAAGTAGACCGGATGATGCAAAATGTAATTGAGGCTGGAGGCACAGAGTCCAGGGAACCGCAAGACCATGGTTGGATGTATGGACGTAGTTTTCAAGATATTAATGGCCATCTTTGGGAAATAATATACATGGATGAAAAAGCTTTGCGAGATAATGTCCATCAAGAACATAGCAACTCTTCTTAGCAATTTGCTCGAAACATAAGATAAACCTCAATATCATATGTTACTATATTATGGTAAGCAAATATCAAATGGAACTGATGTGAGCAAGTTTACCTAATAGCGCTACGAAACGATAAATAACATCATTGTAACTATAGTGACCTAAGTCATTGAATCTAAAGACAGAGCTATTGAATTGTGTTAAGGCTCTTTACGCCTCAGGTCTAAACACATCAGTATCTGGCAATCATAGCGTAAGGTTTGAAAGAATATGGATGTGGATAACTCCAAGTGAGATACCAAGATATAAAATTAAAACCACAGATCTAGTCAAAATCAACATGAAGACTAAGGTAATAATTGGTAAACGCAAACCTAGCAGAGAGTGGGTTATGCATAGAGAGATTTATGACAATACCAATGCTAACGCTATTGTTCACTGTCATAGTCCATACACCCTTGGAATCTCCATAGCATCCAAGTTTGAAGATGTAATTGAGGAGGCAAAAATTATTGTGGGAGATCCTATTATTATAGAGAATGTCCCGTCCGGTACTGTCGAATTGGCATCCAGCGTATCAAGATGTTTTAAAGATAACAGAGTAAGGGTAGTCATAATAAAAAATCATGGGGTAGTGGCAATTGGAAAAAATCTTGATGAGGCTAGGTCGGTTGTTGAATCACTCGAAGAATGGGCAAAGGTACTCACTGTATGTAAAATATTTGATGGATAATATGTGCGATATAGATGAGAATGAAGATGTAAGGGCCGAAGACATGTCCATTATCTAATAGTAAGTTCAATTAGCTCAAAAACGAAAATGAAGTGCTGGATAGAATACTATCTTATGGGAATGGTAATTCGAACTTTCTATCATCTTTAGATTCTTTGTCTTCTTTTGAAGAATTGTCATCATCTGATCCATCATTGCCACTGTCGTCATTTTTGTTATTGGTAGTTGATTCGTCATCGTCATTGTTGTTATTGGTAGTTGATTCGTCATCGTCATTGTTGTTATTGGTAGTTGATTCGTCATCGGCTTGTGCTGGATCATTATTATTGCCAGAATTCCCGGTGTTAGATGAGCCTCCAAGCACAAAAGGATCTGAATTCTCCGTTTGCGCTACAGAATTTGGATTGCCTGTTTCATTATCTGAGGAACTACTATTTACGGTAGATTGACCATTTACGTATGGTGTCCCATAGATACTAAGGAAAAGAAATACAGTACTTAGTCCTACAAGCAACATAATCCTACTTCTCATAATTACACCCAAATACACTTGATCTTTGGACTATATTAAATTAATGAATTCCAAACAGCATCGACTAGAAAATTAGTATATGAGTTTTCTACTGAACAATGTACTAGATAAGTAATTGGATTGAAAGCTGTCGGGTCGATAAAATATTGATACTATAGTTAGTAAATTGATATGGGTCGATAAAATATTGATACTATAGTTAGTAAATTGATATGAGATCTAAAGCCTCATAGTCTATATTTCGTATTATTTGTTCCGTGTTGTAAATTTACTCATCCAAATTAATATTTGGTGGATGAAATTGGAGAATATATGTGATAAATAATAATAGCCTAATAACAATGCTTCATGATATGCTACCTACTCTTTTATTAGAGTCATAGCGACAACACTAGATTACCATAAGTTGGTATATACAATTCTATTAAGTATATTTCTTACCTAGAACAAGATATAGGATATGCTGATGATTATGAAATAAAATTCATTAACCTAATTATTATGATTCAGCATTATTTCTCACCAATCTTGAGTTCATTCATGACCACACTCATATAGTCGCGGACATCATCTTCAGTAAGAGATGCTTCAATTCCACTATTTTCCTTCATCTCATGTGATGTTTTTTTGGCAATTGTTAGCACACATGTTTGTAACTCTCTCTCCATTTGTGCAGTTCCTATACTATCCAACAACTTGGACTGCTCCATTACGGATTTTCTTATTGTTTTTCGTAAAAGTCAAATCCTGGGATAATGTGACAGCTGAAGAGTATAGTCCCACGTATATCAAATAAGTAGAAAGGCCTGTGAAAGACTGAGAAAGTATGCAAGAGATGAACTTGATGAGGAAATAATAGAAGAAGAAATCTCTGATCTAAAGATGGCATTGGATCTATTGACATAGATATAAGATATACTTGAAATGTATGTGATTCGCCTCTCTTGAGTATGACCAGATTTACTGATTGTAAAACTTAAGCTTAAATAATACAAGTTGAATTCAAAAATATTTGCAATCCAACAAAGTAATAATTGCTATTATCTCAGTTCTATTTTGTTCTTGATGTTTGTTGTACCAAATGGTAATAATATTAGATCATACGGGCAAATGCTGGATAAGGCCTATATTAATGAAAACTGCGGGGTATCAATACATTATCCATCAGATTGGAAATTAGAAGAAAAAACACTGGACGATGCCACAAGACCTGTAAATTATATAGTTGAATTCCAGCCAAACAATGATGAAGGCTCCACGAGCATTGTAGGAATTGAATTGGATGATATTTCTCACCTCTCGGACAGGTCTTTAGAGGCCATAAGAACAAGTGAAGAACATAATATTACTCTGGGAGGGATAGGTATTATTGAAACATCCGAAACCATTTCCGTTGCAGGTCATGATGCTCAAAAAATAGTTTACACTGTGCCAGAGAAAACAATGATAGATTTAAGAAAATGGAAATCGACGTCCTTGCATTTAACAGAGAATATAAAATAACTTTTGATACTACTGGTACAGAACTTTATCAAAAATACATCCAGACTGTAGAAGATATGATTAAGACATTTGAGATAGATGAGCCAACATTTGAAGAAATAGCTTGTTGATTATAACACAAGTATTGTTTTGCTATCTTGCTATCTTTTCTTCTTCTTAATGACCTTATAAAACAGGTCAGCCATAACCGGTAGCTCGAGATAATCTATGAGTATGGCAATCCATGATAGGACATATGGAATTTCTACGAAATTAGATTTGAAAAGACTGTCGTATACTACTTCATCAGTGATCCAGAAAATATGAATAACTTGAACTCCGAGTAGTCCTAAAAAAAGATAACTCTTCTTTGCGCTGGATCTGTTGCTACGTATGCTGTACGCATAGAATATTAAGCCAGATATTAATGCAGGAATTTCTATATAGTCTATTACTACAAAAACCGGCAAGAGACTTTTGGGCGCCAGAAAGAAACTTTCGTTAAATATCTTTTGAAGTACGACGTCCGTCGTCAGCCAGTATAAATGAAGTATTTGAAGAGATATCAGGGAAAAAGTTATTTTTAAATTTAGATTTTCGTAGCGATTGTAGAAATTAATGAATTTCCCTATCAAATCAACCTTTGTATTGGCCCCAGGAGTCATCATGAGACTGTGAGCGGCATAATATAAGTAAATATCAGGCTAGGCATAATTATTCCAATCTTAATGTCAGTTTATTAATTTTTTCTGAAAATCTTGATAAAATGTTCAATAATTAACCTAATTAACTCTAAGATACTAAAGTAACTCATTAGAAAAATCTTATATAACATAGATACTATTATTCCTCATGTTATTTAGAAACGGCATAAAGTCGTTAGCTATTCCTGAAGTTCTGAAGGATTTAATTATAAAGCATTCGCTTGATAAAAAACAAATTATCAATATCAAGGTAGATGACCTTGCGTCTGTACTAGAATGTGATTTTGAAACGGCGAAAATAATTCAAAATTCTGTGAGAAATTCTTCAAATAAATCAATGTTACATGAAATGACCGAACTGGCTTGAGAAAGAACATATCAGTTTTTTAACCGCTGTTATTCTTCTGAGGATAGTTTCTAGAATAAGGT
>JBHENS010000064.1:0-7370 GCA_046261955.1 Nitrososphaeraceae archaeon
CTACTGGAGTGTTTGCCAGTTCCTCATCGATTGGCACATTTGGAACACCCATCATGGTGGCTGGCATCTCAGGTGTTGCGTCAGTCACTACGTAGTAAACTGTCTTTCCATCCGGCCCCCAACCTCGGTGAGCAACCATTGTAACGAACATTTTGTCTGTATCGATATTGAGTACTTGTCCACCCACGTACTTAGATTCGTCATTTATCTTCTTGTCTTCTCGGATCATCATAGAGCCTCCTTCCCATTTGACTGCAGGATGATTTACAATAATATCAGTCTTTTGAATTGTCAGCTGGCCACCTTTTTGTGCTGACATTATCTCTTGTACTGACTTTAGTTCCTTGCCAGGAGATACGTCTGCACCTGTGTTATTCCAGGTAACCATGTTCACTTGCACCAGTGGACTATATGATTGATTTGCTGGATTTGCATTCAATACCGGTAACTGAAATCCATTTGGTCCATTTCCAGGAACTCCATTGGTAAATAAATATATCTGTCCACGCGCTGTTTCTGGTGTCTGTGACAGTATTGGCGCCACGTTGACCGTGAAATTAGTCATTTCAGTCAGTTGTTCAGCCGTCTGTTTGTCCGATACGTCAGTGCCTATGAAGTAAATTTCATTGCCGCTCTCATAACCCTTTAACAGTGGAATGTCAATTGGGACGCTAGCTTTGGACAATTTTAGAACCGAACCCGGTGCTTGTTGCTCTACTTGGGCTAAAGCCTGATGTTGTGCTCCTGTCAGTGGTGATGTTGCAACGGTAACGATTAGAATTGTTGTCACGATAAATAAATGGTTTGTCAAATACTTTCTTTCTAAAAGATTTGTCATAATTGAATAAAGACGAGTGAACTATAAATCTGATTCCTTTAACATTCATAATACTCATTTAACGGTTCAACAAAGATTACAATGATCGAAGGAAAACTGGTGCTACAAGCTAATGCTAACTGGAAAATAAGAGAACAATTAAACCTGAGTAGACAGATTTCATCTCATTCTTCTTAAGAAGTGTCGGAAATCTCCATTAATAGAGTTCAGGGCAATTGCAGCCCCTGAAATTAGTGCACCTATACCAAACCCTATAAAAAATTCTGCTCCAAACAATCTACTACATTTTGTAATATGTCTCTTTTAATCATTGTCTTCAATTACTATAATAGAACTATAACCATTCTAACATTAGTTAAATCTATGATTATTGTGGGTCAGACTATATTGGATTAAGAGACTACATTTAATCGATAGGATAACTTTATGGCTGAATAGCCATGATTAAAAATTATGCATTAATAAATAGATGTAAGATGTCTACCGCGGTCTCTGGAGTTCTGAGATCTCATCCAATATTCTATTGATTCTTCTTTTCTGTTTAAGGCTTTTAATTGCCTTCATCATTAGTGGACTGGCCACCATGCCCAGACCCATTCCCAATACCATATCAATCATGGAGTCAATTATCATGATACTGAATGCCGATTACAAGTAGGTAAATGTTTTGGTATATTTAATTTTTTTAGATAAGTTTGAAAAGACGACATTCAGATACAATCTTAATTCTTTAATCAACCCAGAAGTTAATGTCCCAAAAATTAATGGCCATGCGGCCAAGCACCCATCTTTCGAAATTTGCTTAAGGGTTCAATTTTTTCTCTTCTTTAATGAATCTTTTATTTCTCTGAATTAATCCTACGAGTATATTTGAGGAGAGATAAAATTATATCAATGATCTTCCGCGACTTGGACTTGCTGGAGTGTTCTTATGAATTTGGTATTGATAAATTTGTATTGCATGAATTTTATATAACTTGGCTTGCTGCAACAGAAAGAGTAAAAATTTTACTTCCAATTCAGGATTTAGGTTTATCAATCTATGCTATTGGGACAGGACAGATTGTAATGGGAACTCTAGTGTTTATGGGATAAAAATCAAATTGGTTGGCATTGTTGTTGGTGTATTGTTAATTCTCATTTTATCTACAGCACGGTATCCATCAAGCTTCCCCACAAGATTTAGGTATCGCTGTAATGCTGATTTTATCCAATGCTACGTGGAAGATCGCATTTATACAGAAATTCCTAATATATTTATGAATTCTTAGATAGTCCTTATACTGCAATTTATAGTTTAACTGTTAAAGCTAAAATTTTAATCTCACCTCTACATTTGTTATCATGTAGAATATCAAAAAGTCATAATTTCATTAGAATTTAAATTACAATTCTTTCCCATCTTTAGTTGGAAATTTTCTTTATCAGTTTAACCTATGTTTATAGTATCTTAGACAATTATTTTATATTAACAACGCTAGTACATTCTATGCTGTTCCAGTTATTGTTTATTTCTTTAATAGGAGATCCATATTCATTTCAAGGTACTTCATTTGAGATCGTTAGTGGTGCATTGTTTTGAATAAAAATACAACGCACAGTAAAACAAATGAAAATACTGTATCAACATACAGATATTTCATATTATGTAATACATGTTTCTGGTTTGCTTCGGCATTTTATGATGATTTTATAACAAGATGTCCTTTATGTGGCTGCAGCCGCATAAAAGCTATTCCTATCCATACCAATGAATCATCCACGTTGGGCCTTCAATTTCTATGTGGTGCTATTTGAACATCACTTACTCAGAGACACCATTTGAAATTTCCGCAAAGACTTGCGGCTGCGAAGAAAATAAAAGGAAGATAACTTACCAGTTAGTTGAATCCTATCACACTCTGTGTATTGACAAAAAGGCGATAATATTATGTGAAATTCGGGCATGTGAAGCACTGTTGAAAAATGCAGTAGACGAGGTTGAGAACAAAATTATAGAAAAGGAACTGATGGAACTGAAATATATCCTAGATCTTTTATCATAAGGTTTCTGATTTCGTTCACCAATAAGAGCTTATTACTCGATATTTTAGCATATGTGCATTTTGGGAGAGTAATATCCAGTCAGTAGAGAGATGCGGTATTGATATAAAGAACCCGGATTCGAAAATATTATTCTGTTACCAATAATATGGAAATAGAGTGTCCCAATTGAGGAGAATGATATGCCACAACATTACCATGTTAGAATTGGAATGAATGCCGCTTTTCACGATTTAAGTTTGTGACACGTCAATAGTTGTAGCCCTTAGCAAATATAACAAAAATCCGGCAATAGTAAAAGGCTTCCTGATAATCGTTACTTAGACAGTATTTATTGGCGGTAATTCTTAATTCTATTATTAAATCCGTAATAATACATTTCAAATAAAGTGTGCTACAAGCCTAGAGTTTGAGATTTTTCTTGTCATTTTAATAGTGCATTCTTGTAGCTATTTGGGATAAATGACTATTGCATCAGGATCCGAGTCTTCTAATGACGTAAAGTATTCTTTAGATTTCTTTAAAAGAATTATTAATTCCTGGCAACTGGGACATTTTTGCCAAAAGAGAAAACCATTTCTATCACCAATCTCCCCCAAATAACAATATTTCGTCTGAGGATAAAAATTCTTCTTGCAAGAAGGACACTCCATTTTTATTTTCATTTTAATGATACCAAGTTAATAAATCTGCTCTAGAACTTGCAAGTCCATGCTACAACCCTTAAAGTATAATTTGAAGAGTTAAACGTTCCTGTTAAATAACTTATTATCAAACTGGATGTATGACTACAGCAGCACCACGAATAGATTTTTCTTTTAAGAGAGAAGTGTTTTTTGTAGTCGTAGGTGCTTTGTCAGGTGCAATCACTATGATAATTCCAAAGACAATCTTTGAGGTAGAGATGGGTCTACCTTATTACATTTCTTGGGTTACGTTTGGTCATATTGTTGGGGTTTATTCGCCTGCTTCTGTTATTATCGGGATAGGGATTCATATTCTAACTGCAATATCAATAGGAATAGTTATTGGAATATTCCTTTACAAGAGTAATATTTTGAATATAAGCAAGATTTCAAATGGTCTTTTATATGGTACAATTTCTGGGTTTGCCGTTTTTGTTATTTTCTTCATTCCTGTACAGCAATTTATTTTAGGCCCTGAAATTGCGAGAACACTAACAGAGATGGATCCTGCCGTGAGTGAGATTTCTGCCAGCGGGGAAATTGCAAATAACTTAGTCTCTATCATGATAGGTTCCGTCATAATGCATCAGGTCTTTGGTATCACATTAGGACTAGTCTCATCTTCATTATCGGTAAGATTTGGTGCCAGGTACAGATGTTCATTATGTGATATTTCATTTTCTAGAATTGATTCCCTCCAGAAACACTTAGAATCGATCCACGGTGCAAAACCGGTCAAACAGATACATATCCTTATTCTTGGAGGAGGATTTGCAGGTATACAGGTCTTAAAAGAGCTTCAAGCACATTTTCAGAATGACATCGAAATTGACATTACGCTGGTCAGCAAGGAAAATTTCTTTCTATTTACACCTATGTTACCAGAAGTGTCATCTGGAATGATAGAAACAAGACATATATTGACTCCCATCAGAACGTTCTGCAAAAGAGCAAAGTTCTATGAGGCAACAGTAAGTTCTATTGACCTGAGCAAAAAACAAATTGGTATTGTCCATTCCATTGGAAGAGAAGATTATCCGCTTTCCCAGGCTACCCATACTTTGAATTGTGAATACCTTGTAATTGCCCTAGGATCCGAAACTAATTTCTTCGGACTAAAAGATGTAGCTGAAAATACCTTTACTATAAAAAGTATAGGCGATGCTATAGTTTTGAGAAATCATATCATAAATATGCTGGAACAAGCAGACATTGAACATAAGAATCAAGAGCTGAGAGGTAATTTAATGACATTTGTGGTAGTCGGAGGAGGCTTTTCTGGAGTTGAGACTGTTGGTGAGTTAAACGACTTCGTAAGAGATTCAATAAGGCACTATTATCACAATATAGATGAGAAAGATGTCAAGGTAATCTTAATCAGTGCAACTGGGAAAATACTTCCTGAAGTAACTGACGATCTTTCTGAATTTGCGCTGAAAAAATTGCGAGAAAACGAAATTGAAGTAGTCCTGAACGCTCGTGTCGAGGGAGCCACTTTTGACTCTGTAAGCCTTAAGGATGGCAGAATAATACGCACCCATACTCTAGTATGGGCTGGCGGCGTGATCCCACCACTACTAATTTCAGATCTGCCTTGCCGCCATGATAAAACCGGTAGAATATTAGCTGATAAGTCTCTGCAAATTTCCGATTATTCAGATGTTTACGTACTTGGTGATTGCGCATCGGTAACAGATCCATCAACAGGTAAACCCTATCCACCTACAGCTCAGCATGCAGTTAAGCAAGCAAAAATAGTTTCATATAACATTATCTCCTCAATCAAAGGCAACAGAAGCAAAAAGAGACAATTTGATTACAAAACAAGAGGAGTGATGGCATTAATAGGGAGA
This sequence comes from Nitrososphaeraceae archaeon, assembly GCA_046261955.1. Taxonomy (GTDB): domain Archaea; phylum Thermoproteota; class Nitrososphaeria; order Nitrososphaerales; family Nitrososphaeraceae; genus TA-21. Next base: position 5,421 of record JBHENS010000064.1, read on the forward strand.
AAGAATGGCGTAGGAATTCTGCTTGGATATAAGGTGTATGGATTTATTGCTTGGTGGTTATGGAGATCCTATTACTTAGCAAATATTCCAACGACCGAAAAAAAAATCAGGGTTATGGTTGATTGGTTCGTAGATCTTTTCTTTAATAGAGATGTAACAAGATTGAAAATGTTCCCAGACGAAAGAATTTCAAAGCAAGGTAAAAGCGAAAAAGCTTACTAAACAAATTACATTGTAATTTTGTTGTGTCAATGATCAATGCTCTTACTATTGGCTTGCTTCAAGATATCTGATCAGATCAATTCCTGTCCTACAACCTGAATCTCCTCCCGGTACTCAATAACAGAATGATCTTCTGTTAGTTAAATGTAAACTTTAATGGTTAGAGGTATTTCTTTTAAATCAGATAGTATAACTATAGAGTATGTCAATAAATATAACAACATCGGAATGGAATTCGCTTACAACGAACAAAGATCTTATTGCTGCAGATTTTTGGGCCCCTTGGTGTCCATATTGTATAAAACTGGGACCGATTTTTGAGTCAGTCGCAAAAGACTATCAAAATATCAAATTCGTGAAGATAAATGTTCAAGAGGAATCACAGATAACATCTAGGTACGGTATACAGGGAATCCCTGTCATTAAGTTCTTCTGCGAAGGTAGAGAAGTTGGTGAAGTTGTAGGATATGTACCTGAACGTTTCTTAAGAAAAAAGATCGAAGAAATAGCTAAAAATGCTGCCACCTGTTTGACAAATACTTCGGCCAACGTGGTTCCCAACTAGATCTATTGAAATCTAACCACTTTTGGTGAATAACGAAAAGATGAAAGCGGCTCGAATTGTTAACCCAAAAAAAGAATTAGAAATCCAAAAAGTTCGCACTCCTGCACAAAAAGGATCTCAGGTCTATGTAAAAGTCCAGTCATTAAAATTATGTCATAGAGATATCCATTTATGGCACGGTGGATATGAGGGTGCCTCAATAAGAGGGGGCTTTGATGAAGAACCAGAAAAAGAAAGTATCAAGAAAAAACGAAAAGGTAATAGTTTATCCATGGAGAGGGGAGCAACAATGTCCTCCGTGCAGAACTGAGGATGATGAGAATGATCAAAAGGTTGAAATCTGCTTCGAGTAACAAAGTATATGGAATAGATACTACTGTTAGAGATGGTAGAGCTCACAATACTGGTTTGTCCCCAGGTAATGACGAAATAATTGAAAATGTCTTAATACTTCAAGGAGGTGGATCTTTGGGAGCCTTTGGCTGTGGTGTATTCAAAGCGTTGTCACAAAATAATGTAAAGATCGATATCGTTGCAGGTACTTCGATAGGTGGGGTGAATGCTGCCATAATAGCCGGTAACAAAAATGAGAAACATCCAGAACAACTTTTGGAAGAGTTCTGGCTCGAGCTAGCAGATAGCTTCATAGACATCGATAATTCTTTTTCATTTTATCTGACTATAGAGAAGTTGATAGCTAATTTTTATTTTCACGATTCTCCTTTACTATATGACAACACAAATAGATTGACTAGACAAATGCAACAATATAGAAACAAATCGGCTATGTCTTTTCTAAGCTCAGCAACTCTTGGCAATGATAAGATGTTTAAACCCCGATGGATGCCGGAATACTCCTTAACCGATCCACAATATTTTGAACCGGCAAAATGGACATATCTTTATGATCACTCACCTTTATCAAAGACTATTGAGAAGTTTATTGACTACGACAAGTTGAGGCCAAACGGCAATCCGAATTCACGATTGATTATGACGGCTGTAAATGTGCTAACATCGGAGCCTCTTGTATTTGATAGTTTTATTCAGCAGATAACTCCAAGGCATATCCTTGCTACATGTGGCTATCCCTCCTATAACTTTCCATGGGTAGAAGTTGACGAAGGTGTCTACGCATGGGATGGTGGATTGCTTAGTAATAC
>JBHENS010000065.1:0-7213 GCA_046261955.1 Nitrososphaeraceae archaeon
ATGATGAAGTCACCGGGTACTGGTCTTTATATTCCAAAGGACACTGAGATTCTCTTGGAAGGAAGGATCCTTGCAGATGAAACAGCAGAGGAACAAATGGTTGAAATGCTGAGGACTTATGACATAAAACGAAGACAGCCTATTTTTGAATTGGATAAAATTTATCTAACTGATGATCCTATTTACCATGACATTTTACCCGGTTATGGAGAACATAGACTGTTGATGGGACTTCCAATAGAATCTAAACTATTCCACAGTGTGAAGGACGTTGTATCGGGCACGATAGCAGTTCACCTGACAGACGGAGGAAGTAATTGGCTTGTTGCGGTTATTCAAATAAGTAAAAAATTGGAAGGAGAACCAAAAAACGCAATTCTTGCTGCCTTTGCTGGTCACCCCTCATTAAAAATTGCAATAGTAGTCGATGATGACATAGATCCTACAAATCCAACCGAAGTTGAGTATGCAATTTCCACAAGATGCCAGGCAGATAAGGACCTACTAATAATACCAAATTCAAAGGGATCAAGTTTAGATCCCTCAAGTGATCAGAAAAATCTTATAACTACAAAAATGGGTATTGATGCAACGGCCACACTCTTAAAATCAAAAGATAGGTTTGAAATTGCAAAAATACCAAAACAGGATAAAATCAAACTTTCAGATTATTTGTAAATTACGTTAGTTGCTAATAGTCTGGGTACTATCGAAAACGGATATTTTATTTTTTTGGTCTCTTATTGTTTTGGATAATAGATTAAATATCCTTTATTCACATATCACCGAGTACATGCCATGAAACCCAATAATTTTGCGATGAGAGATTGGCATCTCGACCATGTTGAGAAAGTAATTTTACGTTATATGAAGGGAATTTCTCCCGATGCATCATCCTTTGAAAAACGGAATTTTAAAAAATATAGTACTATTTCAAGCTGTTCAAAACAAATAGAATATGATATAAAGCATGGGGTAACCGAGCAGGAGGTAGCAGATTTAATGAACAAAATAAGAAATGATCCCTCCTACTCCGAAGTCAGACAAAACCAAGATGCGATACAGAGATTGGATGAATTAGAAAGACAATTAAATTCTCCAACGAAATCAGGTTGGTAAAAAATTTATTCCCTAGTGTTATTCTAAATTACCATGTCAGAAAATAGGTTCGTTTCTGGGAATGTAATTGTTCTATACTGTAATTTTGTTAAGTTAGAGTCAAAGGAACACCTGCCGCAACATATCATGGAAAGAATAGAAGTTTGTACTAAAATATATGAACGAATCATGAAATCCAAGCCCGATAAATCTGATACAATAATCAAAGTTGCTGCAATTATGGATGTAGGCAATATCGTAAAAAATAATCTTTTGAGTAATGGCGTTGATGAATCAATGATTGCTGTAGATAGTTCTTACAACAACATAGGACACTTATTTTCTGTCTTGATGGATGAAATAAAGAAAAGACCCAATCCTCCAATAATATATTTTGTTTCTTCGTATCAACAAAAGAATATTTTTGATAAAGCCACTGCTATCTACAAAGGTTACAAGATTCAATTTGAAGGAGCGTTTGATAAAAGACCAATAGAAGACATAGAAGAAGATGCTAAAAGGGAAAAACTTAGTAAAAAATTCACCAATATCAAGGAAAAAGGGAAAAACAAGATGGTGGATATGCTCTTGAATTATATCTTTCCAGAAAGTAAGAAACGACAGTCTTCATAAGATTTAATATCCAGATTATCATCGCATAAAAGATATGCGGTCATCGTCTAGTTTGGTTAGGACACTGGCCTTCCACTCCCATATACTATGGAGAAGAAAGCCCGTAACCCGGGACTCTAACTGATTGGAGCGGGAATTCAAATCCCGGTGACCGCAGTTTTTATAGAAAAAAATCCAGACATAGTTGTAGTTCAAACTGGAAGGATAACGACAATTAGTCATAGATATCGTCGCATATTGTTTTCAAATTGTGAAACGTTTACGAGACTTTGTAACTGGGGATCGATTTATCAATACAGATTTAGAAATTTCTAATTACTGAGAACAAATATCAATATCCCTCAATTTTGACTTTAAATTGAATAGATAATGCCAAGATTTTTATATTATTATCTTCATACAAATCTATCTTTTGTCTCAAATTGTTAATCTTCCGAGAAGTATGTATAAAAATAAGCACGAATTATTTGAACAGGTATTTCAGGCAATATTAAAAAACGGAGAGAACGGTGTTTTTCAAACTGAAATTTGTAAGGAATTCTCTCTCGATAGCAGAGATGGATCAAGGTTAGCGGGCAATCTTGAAAAGCAATCACTTATTTCACGCGAAAAGATATTGCACAAGGGCAGATGGACCTACAAACTAATAGTAAAGAAATCAGCCATTGCTGAATACAACAGAAAGCCAATACAAATTGAATGTGTTGAAGGAGCTCCATGCTTCAGCTGTGCTTATCAACATTCGTGTTCTTCTGAAGATGAAGCAAGTCCTTACAGTCCGGCAAAGTGTGTCTGGTTGGAAGAATGGATTGTAGCCGGTTTTGAAAAGAACAACACGAAGAATGAAAAATAAAGACTCTAGTTTTGTTACCTTAGATCGCTGTTGAAAGTAACCGGATAGATTGTGAATGCAGAATCTATTTGAGCGGTTCCGTTAACATTCCATTCTGTAAAGTTTGCTACAAACTGATCATTCTGTATTCTGTCAAATAATTCTGAATTAGAAGTTGTGCGGCTAAGAAGAAATATTGACTTAAGTGTTGTGGGGGAATTTGGATACAATTGTGGTCTGCCGTTTGGAGGTATATCTTCATACGAAAGTATCCCATTACCTAAATGAGTATTATTTGCATTAACGGCATATTCGATTTTAGAAGTGGACAAAGCTTTAACATCCTTGTTGTCTATCTCAAAAGTTACTCTTAAGGGGATGGTATTGTTATTGTTGATGTTACTCGTGTTTTCAATTGCGATATTTTCAAGACTAACTGTTACATCTCGTAATTCACTACCACCTCTTAGAAGGTCAGGAATAGCAGGAAATAATACGATAAAGGCCACGATAGCACCAATAACGCCAATAAGAATAGCCCTTCTGGCCCCAATAAACATAATCTGGATTATTTAGTCGTAAATATAACCTTAGTCCAGAGTTCTAGTTAACGGTTGAGAGAGAATCCATTGTCCTGTTTAATCGATAACAAATAGACTAAAATAATCTTTTGAATATAGGAGTCTTGAAGATAATGGGAAAAAAGAGTATTGTGTCTGCTATCACTCTTGCAGTGATATCAATTGTTATTTATTTTACATTTCTAAATTCCAGTTTTCTAACTGGCAATATTTCAAAAATAGGTACGACGGATATTAATTTTGTAGAGGCGAGTATTTTCAATGAGGATGCAGTTAAGGATGCTATCCCACTTGAATTGTTTATTAAAAACATCACAACAAACATCGTCGATGACAAAACGGGAAACGTTTCAATCATTTTTAATGTTTACAATCCAAATAAGATTACAGTAATGCTTGAGTCTATATCGTACAACGTGTATTCCAATTCTACGAGACTCGTTTCAGGTGATATAGGCCAAAGACCAGAAGGATTTGTTGATTCCCAAGATAGTATTTTTCCAGTTATTGGAAACGGAACCCTGATTCTAAAAGATAAGAAAATGATTGATACAACCCGTGGTCTAGATTTGTCCCAGATTGCCACAAATAATAGCACCTCGCAATTCTTAGTGAATGGAACTTATTTCTTTAAGCAAACGGGCAGCTTTCAATCAACTGGGGGCGAAGAAGAATTCAGTATTGTCTATCCCAATCCTTGAAAGTCTATCCCAATCCTTGAAAGTGGAAATTCAGAAAAAGTTAAATGTTAATGGATTAGGGTTAAGACGGTATGTCAGATGTATTCTTAATGTATGTAATTACGACAGGAGTATTTGTAATATTCACTGGAATTTTATTTGGTGTTAGAATAAAAAGGATTAATCAAGTGACTCGGAGATCAAGGGAAGAAAATCAGGTCTCTTGACACTATTTTTTCTTTCCAATTCCCAGGATGTCCATCAAATGTTCTGATTCTTTTTGTTGCCCAAAACATCTTTGAAAATACTTACATGAAAAGCATAACTCGCTTGGCTCTACAACGGGTGTCTTTTTTTCCTTAAGCAAGAGGTACAAGATTCGTGCTCTTCTTACAACTTGCTCAAACATTCTCTTACTTTCGGAAACACTGAATTCAACGAATTTGCCTTCAGGAGTAAAGTAAACTATGAAACCGCCTTGCATATCGAAAATAAACATTGATGCATTAGTATAGAGAAGGTCATTTGGATGAGGGTGTTCTGGTAGTTTAGAAACCGGTATGAAATTAATTATCATTTCATTATCTATCATTAAATCGACAGTAGCATAAATTGTAAGGTCATCAATCTTGTACTCTCTCGTTATACCATTTAACAACTTTGTAAGAGAACCTTTGAATATATTGCTCAAGGCATTTGAATATTCATCTACAAAAGGGTCCATCCTTTCGAAATAAGATAATCTACTACAACGTGTTATTTCAGATACATGTATCCCATTTGAATCATAATTCAATGTTAATTTCTTTGAGATCTTAATCAGTTCGTCTTCTATGAGTTTGTGGAAGTTCCTACCACCGAGCATCGTTCCTCATTGCTTGAAAGTTATATTTATATTGCACAGATAAGATGAAGCGCTTCAAGTTAGTCTTACAGAGGAATCAATAGTACAGATTCAATTTCGGATATGATAAACCTTCAATATCTGAATTAAAAACCAGATTTTATAGGATCTTTAGGTTTCATTAATTCGCGCAATAAAATAGTCGCATATGCACCTACGGGTATTTTGAATTTTACCAGTAGGTCATCAGAATAAGAAAAATCATTTACTAGTAATGGTAATTGTCTAAATCCACCTTCTACGCTCAGTTCCTGCATCTCTTTCACATAGAAATCTTTAGGCGATATATTTTCCTCTTTTAACATGTGAGATAATTTTCTTTCAATTCTTCCATCCGTTGATTTGAACGAATAACCAGGCAAGTGCATAGCAGGGACCATCTCAGTATTGTAATCATTTAGATATTTCATTAACTTCCCCAAAGTCAATTGATTTTCTAATTCGAAACAAAAATCATTTTTGATACAAGAGGTGATTGATTCCCCATCGCTTATCATCTTACTCAGACATCTGTTGAAAATAAAAGCCTGGTATGCATGAACAAACAATCGTCTTATGTTTATTGGAACAGATCTCAGTGCGGCTATGTAATCCCTGCCATTAGCGAGTGATCGTAATATATTCCGCTCAAGATCCATGCCTTTTGGAATCGTCTTTATGACATTTCCATAATTTTTTGGATCCTTGAATTTTTCTCTTATTTCTTTACTAAATTGCGTATCATATTCTGTGGTGTGGCACAAGAATATTTCAATAGCCCTCTTAAAATTCCTTTTAATAATCTCTCTACCAACTAGATGTGTAACTAGGCGTTCACTTCCAAATCGTTGAAGACCATAATAATTTGGAATATTCCTAATTTCTGTAATAAATTCTGAGATATTATTTCTATTTGGATTTGTAATACTTATCTCAAATTGGTTTCCCATAATATGCGATTTCTTTATAGAATGCCTTGTGAATCCAACTAATGATAAATTTGTATGGCTAGTTGTACCTTCCTCATATTTACTGCCCTCACAAGTAGCATATTGCGTAGTAACTGCTTTAGCATCCTTAATTCCCAGAACTCTAATTTTTGTTCCAAGCTGATTCAATATCTCCATAATGGCATGATTAGAATCTAATCCCCTTTTGTTTAGTAACAATAATGGAAATCTGTAAGACTTGTCAGGAATTTTAGATATGTCTTTTGAAATTGATTCAGTTAACAATTCCAGAACCTTAAAATCCTCGTTCTTTTCCTTTATTGAACCTCCAATCCCTTCAAATTTTGTAGAGTATAATTCAATGCCAGCCATCCTGTCAATAACTGGAACAGTACTATTCATTATCTGTTGATTTGCCAAATACATTATTTTTATTTTTTATTCTTTATTTTTTATTGAATACATAGTATCCGTCCATATCTCAAAAACCATCCTGTATCTTATGTTCGATGCCGTCATCAAAGGACAAAATAAGATCCAAAACTTTCAGGACACAACTATAAAGCTTAATATATGAATTGAGACAAGTAAAATTGTGGATAGATTAGATTCGAATCCATGTAGAAAGTTCGTAATTTGCGAGAACTGCCTCCACTCTGACAGTATATGCACGTTCTACGATGCCCATAGATATTGTGTAGAGTGTTTATGTGACCATGCATGCTGTCCGGAATGTAGCTCTGGATATCATGCAATCATGATTGCAGATTAGATCTTTAGCTCCATTTTTCTAACGGTTTAGCGAGTAGTCGGAAATCTAGGGGATTCATATTCTGAAATTTTTTCGAGTATTCTACGATGCTTTATGTTTTGAAAATAAAGAATTTATACAAAGAAAGCCACAGATAGGATATGGGTGTAAGTCGGTACGTCGCAAAGGAGATAATGAAGGAAATCGGCAATCGTTCTAGAGAATTCTATGAATTTGTATTACCTCCCGTTGACATTTATGAAGATGGTACAGAACTTGTGATCATAGTGGATCTTCCTGGGTTTCAAAAAAAGGATATTCATGTAAATATCTCTAAAGATATTCTAGCATTGAGGGCAAAGAGAGTTATTGATATGGACTCGCATACTATTCATTTTACCCAGCGCCCAAGCAATATCGAGAAGAAGATTCCTCTCCCATATTCCATCCCTGAAGATGACAATGCAAAAACAAAGGCGGATTATGCAAATGGCGTTTTGAAAATTAAGATACCAATATCCAATATGACTAACGTGCCTATAACTTAAGAAGGCAAATTTGATTTAGACGGAGTCACTTTTAACAGTTTTTTCAAAAATAAATTAGCAATTCATGCAATATGTGCAAGTCCTAGATTACTAGTACACTGTTAATTTTATTATGATTTATATTCTGTAAAGTTAGTAGTCACAACTTGTTTGGAAGCCAGTAATATTCTGATCATGCTAATGTGGTTGGGAGAATTAACATTCGCAAGTTGGTTACTTGCATATGGTGCTGAACATCTAGCAACCAGGTTTGGTGC
>JBHENS010000066.1:0-7161 GCA_046261955.1 Nitrososphaeraceae archaeon
TTATTGCGTTGAGTGGTATCAGCAGTTAATATACTTAATCAAATGTTAAGGAATCCTTTAAAATGTCGCTCAATACTTTTCGATCCTCATCGGTTAAATCACTTTCTTTTTTCGTGCTAATCTTTTTTAATAACTGTTCAGCTTTGTCAGGTCCCAAAATTTCTTTCAACCCTTCTTTTGAATTTATACCTTCCCAAGATTCGAAAACCTTAATCACGTTATCTTTAGTATCAGGACTAAGATCTTTGATTGCATTTTCTATAATCTTCTTGTAACCCTGACCTAAGTCCTTGGGCCTAAAAACAGCTCCCATGACATCATAATGTAGTCTCTCAATATTAAGCGTATTTGGAAAACAGTTCCGTAATACATGAGCCCGTCGATACCCACGACGTTATCGGTCCAAAATTAGGATTCTAATCATTTGAATAAACATCTAAGCCTTAAATTTTACTTATTTAGAATTTTAAAACCAACAACGATAGGAAGTTTTGAATATAAATTTTAAATTATTATTATTATTGTTTGTTGTCTTGGAATGCCTTTTTTAATTCTAATATTTTTTTATCATTGGGATCTACTTCAAGAGCCTTGTCTATGTAGGTTAAGGCTTCATTTTCTTCACCCAAATTGAAAAGAGCATGACTTTTGTTGATCAACACGTTAATTTCTTCAGGATTTATCTCTAGGGCCTTATCATACCAAATTATGGCTTCAGTGTATCTTTCCATGTCGAAAAGCGCTCGCCCTTTGTTGTTTAAGGAATCTACCGCAATTGGATTTATCTCTAGGGCCTTATCATACCAAATTATGGCTTGATCGTAATCACCTTTATGATGTAATGCGATGGCTTTGTTGTTCAAGGCATCCAAATCCTTTGAATCTATGGCAAGAACTTTATCAATCCAAATAATAGCTTCAATATGTTTACCATTATCATCTAATGCTAGTCCTTTGTTGTTTAAAGCATACACATTGCTTGGGTCTATATGAAGTATTTTGTCATACCAGGTAATCGCTTCCTCGTAGTCGCCTTTATTCTGTAAGGCTATGGCTTTGTTCTGCATGGCATAAACATCACTAGGATCAATTGCAAGTGCTTTATCAAGCCAAGTAATTGCTTCTTGATAACGACCCAAATCATAAAGAGATGCTCCCTTGTTCTCTAACGCATAAACATAATTAGGATCTATCGCAAGCGCTTTATCAAGCAAAATAATGGCTTCTTCATCTTGACCCACACTAGAAAGAACTGCACGCTTGCCAGCTAGCGCAAAGACATTATTTGGATCTATTCCAAGGGCTCTATCGTACCAGATTAGAGACTCTTGATATTGACCCAAACCTTGAAGAGACCGACCCTTGCTACCTAATGCGTAAACGTCATTAACATCTATCGAAAGTATCCTGTCATATGATATGATGGCTTCTTGATATTTGCCTTGAGCGTAAAGAGCATCACCCTTGCCGCCCAATGCATAAATATCATTGGGATCTATACCAAGGACCTTATCATATAGTGTCTCCGCTTCGGAATAATTCCGCTGATTATAAAATAAATCAGCCTTATCTAATATTGCATCCACATCTTCTAATTCCGACTGTGAATGTGCAATTTGTATACGTAAAAAACCTGTTAATGAAGAAATTGAGAATGATTCTAGTGCTAGTATCAAAGATAACAGTATACTAATGTTAATAGAAAACATCGTTATTTTGTTTGATGCTATCACAAGATTATTGGATATATTTAACATATAAGATCTTCTCGTGACATGGCATTAAATTGAAAGAATAAGTATCTTCAAGTACAATATAGTCAAATCCGTACCATATGTTCAGCCGATCAAGCCATCTAATTCTAACCAGTGGTTCGCCTGATTAAGCCCAATAGACCTATTGTGTTACCTTAATAGCTTATATTAATGAGCCCGTCGGTACCCGCGACGCTATCGGTTCTAAAATAAGGTTCTAGCTAATAGAGACTACTACCAAGCTTTAAGTTTATCCTTTTTGGATATCGAAGGTCGTTGGTCCATTTTAGGTTTTATGCGGATCAATTTATAACTCAGACAAGATTTATTTAATTACTCTCCGATTATATATTGGATGATAACAAATGCATATAATGTCCTATTATTTAGTTCGATTGTGGTTTTAACTTTCAATTTTTTCATCCTTCAGCTAGTACATGTTGACGCCGTCGAGTTTCCTGCTGTTCCATTTGAAAATATACCTATGGCTAAAATTCACACTGATAGTGGTGAGTACAAATTAGATGCTGATTTTTCGATTGATTATGGGGATGAACCGGTTATCGAAAAAAATTTTGATGCAAAATCCGTTAAGAGCATGACCTTGGACAAAAAAATCAACGGTTTATCTCTAGAATTAGAGTGTGACAGCAATGACAATTGTGGTACAAGTCTAGCTCCACTGTTAACTAGGATTTATCTGGTTAACAGTACCGAGCGAGATAGTGTAATCGCGAATAATAATACCACAGCCCTAGAAATAAAAAGTAATGACTGTGGAAATCTCTCCACGCAGGATTGTGGAAATTTCAATTTTACTATACCAAATGACATAGAGCCTCAAAATTATAAATTTGTGATTGATGTTTCTTTTGATGAAGCAAAATGGATATTTATTAATCCCATAAAGATATCAAAGTAAAGTCCAATACTAAATTTATGAAAGAATTTCCAAGCTGACATCTCTGATTGTAATAGAACCAGAGCCATTATTTCTAATCCAAAAGTATGACTTTGCCTCATACAGATTCCTATCAACCATCCAAGATTTCGGCGATGTATCGAATATATCCATTACTTTTTGAAATCCATTTCCGTCCATGTAGTCAATCTCTCCCATTTGATGCACCTTTCCATCATCATCTTTAACTGTTTGTCGTAGTCTCACAGCTTTATCATTCTCTAATTTTATTGGAATAGAACCTGACTTGTGCTGATCGTGACAGTTGTGTGTAGGCTCTCTTTTTGCATCCCATCCTTTCCTATCTACAGCAAATCCATATCCGCCAAATCTATTACCATCTAGAGGCTTGCCAGTTTTTTTATTACATGTCTTGCCGGTTTCGTTATGTCTTGATCTCATTTTAAGAGAACAGTCATCCTTGCTTCCTGCAAAGTGTGGTATCAGTGTAACAGTAAGTATTGCATTATAATTATTATAATGACAGTAGATTCTTCTTCTATTTCCAGTTATAGTACAGTTACCGTTACCATCTATCTTACATGGAGTGTTACCATTAGCTCTTACTTCGACTTTATTATCATCAGGGTCAAATCCTATGAAGCTTCTGCCATGCCCATTACTCCACTCTTCAGATACGTTAAATTCCGCCATTTAAATTATTTCTACAGCGGGATATATTAGTTTGATCGCTCTTGTTTTTATTCTGCACTGTAAAGTTTTTTGAGACTTAATTAGCCGTCGGTACCCACGACGACGCTATCGGTTCTAAGAGTAGATTCTTATTATTGAAAAGAATAACAAAGCGTTAAAGTTATTCCTTTTCTAGAAACAAACAAAATGAGTCTCATACATTTAAGTTCACCGAGAATTAAAACCTTTATTTAGACGTAATCCTTCTGAAAATTTTTGCAACTCGTTAATATTAGCAATGCTTCAGTACTAATTCCGTGGAAGTGGATGACGAAAAAAGTCCTAAGGAAGAGCATGAAGATAAGAAGATATCAAACAATTTTGACTCAGGACTACTTTAAAATCATTAGGTCCAGGATTGATAACAGGGGCATCAGATGACGATCCATCTGGTATAGCAACTTACTCTCAGGCGGGCGCAAGCTTCGGTCTTGGAATGTTATGGATGGCATTGTTTCAATACCCTATGATGGCAGTCGTACAGGAAATGTGTGCTAGGATAGGAATTATCAAAGGTGATGGTTTGGCATTTGTGATGAGGAAAAAGTATTCAAAGAAAGTAGTACTTCCAGTTGCAAGTCTACTTCTTATCGCTAACACAATAAACATTGGAGCAGATATAGGTGCTATGGGAGCATCCCTAAGGCTTTTGATCCCTCAGCTACCATTCTTAGTACCTACATTACTTTTTACAGGACTTATTCTCTTTGCAGAAATAGCCATACCCTATCACAAATATGTAAAGATTTTGAAGTACTTGACAATCTCGCTGTTTGCATACGTCATTACAGCAATGGTTGTGGGTGGTACTCTTGAAGAACTTTTTATTGCAAGCATAGTCCCACATATTGAGTTTACTTCGGAGTTTGCAATGATGTTTGTTGCAATATTAGGTACAACTATTTCTCCTTATCTCTTTTTTGGCAGACATCACAGGAAGCAGAAGAAGATCTTGACAAAAAAAAGATTAAAGATATTGATACAGGAAAACCGCATATTACAAAAAAAGAACTAAAGGTAATGAGAACGGACGTGGCAATAGGAATGTTCTTTTCTCAACTCATAATGTGGGCTATAATTGTCACCACTGCTGGAAGTTTACATACTCATGGTATTACGATATACAAACTTCTGATCAAGCTGCAAAAGCATTATTTTTTGTGTTTTTCAACAATCTGCCTCATTCTTTCACGCTCTTCGTCGGAGGGCTTTTCTATACTTTCATTCATGCTAAAATACTCGCCTTCATAATATGCTAGAGGTTCTTTTTCTGGATTATTTGAAGCTTCAACAACTTCACCTATAAATGTAGTATGGTCCCCGAGAGGGATCTCATTTGATAATTTACATTCAATGTTTACTGAAGCTCCCCTTATCATGAGTACCTCAATTCTCTTTGCTTTGTAGAATTCAAAGCCAAGCTCTCTTAATGCATCAATCTTGTTGTGCTCATTGCCTGTATAACCACCTGCTATGCTTGACATTGTTGACTGGTCCGCACTACAAAGGTTAACTCCAAATTCTTTCGTTTGTCTTATGTTGTCATGAGTTGCATCACCTGGACGTATACAAACAGCAATTAGACCAGGACGATAAGATACATGATGTGTCCATTCGCATGCCATTACGTCTGCTCCGAAAGGACCGTCGCTCGTAATTAATCCTACATTGGTAATAAACCTGTTTGATATTTCGTCATTCCAAGGTAAATCCAAGATCATCCATTATTGATTAGTATTGTTAGATTAATATTGTTAATGGTGGAAGAATTCAGATTGACGAAAGTTTCTAATGAATAATTGAATAATTCAAACTTGGTTTATTGCAACCTTATTACAAAGGAAATTCGTAATTATTATAGTATGACAAAATTAGTTGAAATGGATGAAAATGAAACACTAAAAGACCAAATGGAAAATGAAGTCGCAGGTCCAGTAATTTTGATAAATAAATTCAATGTAGATTCCAATGAAGTGGAACAGTTTTTAAAAGCATGGCAAGAAGATGCTACCAAGTTCAAACAACAATCAGGATTCATTTCCGCACAACTACACCATGGTATTGGGAAGAGCACCGTATTTGTCAATTATGCTGTTTGGGAATCCTTGAAGCATTTTAAGAATGCAGTTGACAAGGTCATGGGTCCTTATATGCAATCCCAACTCTCCAAATATCCTAAAAGCTTAGTGGTTTTTCCACATTTATTCAAAAAAGTTGCTATTTCTGGGATTTGTAGTGATTAGTAACACTTGGTTTTTGGTAATTAAAAAAATGTACAATAACTAATGCCGGACCGTCGGTTTCCACAATAAAATTGGTACTTATAAGAGATTCTACCTCCATTGGCACTTTACTAAGGCGAATTAGTCATGTATAATACTGCCTTCAGCTATAGCCAGTCTTGCACAAAATCCCATTACACCACCAAACACTATATGTAGCGACAGTGAACCCCAAAAGATGTTACTTGAAAGCTCGATAAGGTTTTTTGCCATTGCATATTGTGAAGATGAAGGATCTGATTCTATTAGCAACTTTTGTAAAGTTGGTTCCATAATTAAATAGTTTATTGGCAAGAACAGAACTCCCCAGACTATTATTCCTGCTAAGATACCAGTGCCTACTGCCTTTAATACAGAATTAATATACAATATTTTAATTCTCTTTGTTATAGCACTGTAAATAATTCCAATAATAACGGCAGTTATCATATACAAGAGAAATCCAATATATACTGCGTAAGATGTATCTATTCCAAACGCTACTCCAATCATTTGAAATAACGCACCTGGTTCCCCTCCAATTTCATGACCTAAGGCCAAGAATAATCCAAAAATTGCCCAAGCCGCAGTCAAACCTGCTATTATACCTGGAGGTCTTCTTATGGCAATCCCAGTTGGTGATTCCATATTACTATATTATCCAAATCATATTTAGGGATGTTGTTTTAAGAAAAGGAACCTAGAACAGTCAGAAGATGTGACTGTCGAGATTGATAAAGATTCACTTTAAATTCAATTTTATTTTAAGATACTAATTCTACAATGTCAAATTCATCGTGTACCATACTATCGATGCTGTCATTATCTGACATGTATATTTTGAAGCCCTTCCGCCCTTTACCATGATATAGTATCCTCGACTGAAAGGGATCTATTTTTATGGATGAGATTCGAAAGACCCATAGAAAAGAGCGAAGTAGAAGATGTAGTAAACATTCAATACTCCGTCTTTTATTTATCCGGAACAAAGATGATAGCCAGCCACACGCTTGACTTGGAATTCTTGAAGTGGATAAATGACCGAGAAGATGTCATTAGTATTAAAGGCAGTAAGTTTAGCGCAGGTGGTTCTAGTGACTTTTAGACAGTGTTCACAAGAATAGTAAAGTCATCAACTATCCTTTGATCATGTCAAGAGATTTATAAAACTAATTATAAAATACCGTTACAGATTTTCTATATTCATTGTTTATTCAGATATTAGTAAAGTGTTCAAGTGTTCAAGTCTTCGGACGTCGGTATGAGCTAATAGCTTCAATTATCTTTCGCAAGCTTTCTACTAATCTGTTCTAGCTCATGCTTGAATTATGACACCTCTTTTTTGTAGAAGTCTTGAAGGGCGAAATTTACAGTCAAATCTGAATTATTTTATATTTACATAAAAAGATTAGTACGAGTATCGAAAAATTTGTTGGAAGCAGATTTGGATTCATACCTTGCAGAATTATAATAGCTATTCTTAGATCAATGA
>JBHENS010000067.1:0-6609 GCA_046261955.1 Nitrososphaeraceae archaeon
GATTAATGATGATTAATTGTTGTCAAGATGGAAAAAAAGAGGATATTGAAGTTAGGAAAACAAAGATTATTGAGGGGTCGCCAAAAGTTGTTTTCAGCGCTTTAACTGAACCAGAAAAATTGGCTGAATGGTTTCAAGATGAAGCAGATTTAGATGTCAGAGTTGGAGGGCAGATAAGGCTGGTTACTCTTAAAGAAAAACATCCTGAGTGGAATTTGGAGAGAAATCACTATATGGAGGGAACTATTATGGATCTTGTTCCTAATAAATGATTATCTTATAGTTGGAAATTTAGAGATACACCAAATTTCCTGAAACTCTAGTGACGTGGGAACTGGAGTAGATTAATCCTAATAGGACACTTCGTAAAGCTAACCCATGTGGGATTTTCTGGAAAAGAAAAGGGAAACTTTTCGGTGGAAAGCCATAATCAAGGCTGGACAGAAGCATTGGATAAGCTTGCTGGTTACTGTTAGTCTCTTAGGTTGCTTTAAAAATGGTCTCTTTAAAAATACTAAGATTAGCCTAAAATGAAATTTATTTATCTTTGTTGTAGTGATTGTAATTTTGATTTTGGTTGGAAATATTACCACAATTTTCGGCACAGCCTCTTGAGTAATACTACTTGTAAGTTAATACATACTTTAAGATTATTGCAAATTAGAATTAATCACTTGCAAGTAAGAGGCTTTCATTGATTTATCATTAGAAAGGTTATCTCGGATTTCTCAAAGAGTAAACATTATTCAACTAATGGAAAAACCTAAAGCTCCTATCTTTTGTATGTTCCAAAAATGTATCAATATCTACAATAATATCATGAAAATTTCGCCTTAGGAATGATGTATTTTTATTATTTCCGGATTCAACTGTATAATTTACGTAATCTCCTATAAGAGGTTCTCTAGTAACTATCCATAAATTGTTCGCATTTGGTTGAATTTTTGTCATTTTTTTTTGCCGATCTTCTGTTATGCTCTTGGAGTCTTTTACAATATGTATGACAACTGCCTTTTCGGGATAATTTCTAAGTATATGAAGATTGGGAATTACTATGTCTAGATCTACGTTATCAATCCTAACCTTTCTGCCAGAAGGCAAAGTACATGTTGTTAGCATGAAATGCAGTAAGGCCTCACAGAGAAATCCAATATACTCTTCATTTCCAAGATTCACAGTCTTTTTACACCTATCCAATATCATCAGGATATATCGTCTTGATAGCTCTATATTCAAAGTAATATCACTTTGAATTTTTTCCCTACCAATCTCACTTATAACGGAATAAAGTATGTTACCTATACTCTCCATATTGTATACACTAGACTGTGTTTAGAAACTCAATTCTATATACGCTCTGATTTTGTTTTTGGCTTCAAATTGAAGATTTTCTAGGGAAAAACATTCATTTTTACTTTTCATATTGACCAAATCGGCTATATTGATTTTTCCAGAACTTACTTTCAGGGTACTCTGATTTAGATAAAAAAATAGTTACTGCCGGAACGAAAGCATATGCCATAAACTGATTTTGATAACCCTAATTATTCGCAGCTTTGAGGAGAAAATTTTATGCTCCTTATACCAATTAAGGCGAACCAAATTAATTCCCAAGTTAATTTTTTTTCTTCGATTAGAAAATAAAGTAATCTGACTCTGTCATTCCTGTATGTCATCTAGAAATATAGTATACATAAGGGAGTTTGATAGATTTGACAAGATAGGAAACACCATTTGCAGAAATACTGGATGTAAAAATTTAATTAAATATCCATTTAGGAAATATTGTTCGAGGGAATGTAATAAACAATTTGAGAAATGGTATTACCATAATTTCTACTGGGACAGAGTTCGTTCTGATATATTCAAACGAGATAACTACACATGTCAAATTTGTAGAAAAAAATATCCCTATTCATATAGAAAAAAATTTGCAAGATCACGTGCACTAGAATGCGATCATATAATTCCAAGGTCGCTCTATGAAAAATTAGGATATAGATTCGATTCGCTTGAAAATAAGATTAAGACGATTACCGAATTTCTTCATAATCATAATAATTTGAGAACTCTATGCAATGATTGTCATAAGGGGGTAACAAAAGAATTTTTACGAAGTGATATGAGTGAATACTTGAAAGATTATGCAAAATTAAATATACAGTTACTTCGAGAGGAAAAAATTTAGTCGTCTTCTTCTTTTTCTTCTATCGTTTTCTTTTCAGTTACGTTACCAAATTCGTCCTTTTATTCTTCATAAGTTTCTTCTTTTTTTCGTCGCCCATGTCAACCACATCATTGCACAATATTCTTTAAATCAATTAACATCGCAAAACGAGCGTTGATAGCCGATATTACAATTATTTATACTTTTATGCGCTTAGTCTGATATGGTCTTAAGCACACTCGTCTATATCGCATTGATCATAATCGTGATCATCATTATTGTGGTCTTGCTCAGGTTCCTCTTCAATGCAATATTCATCCTACCAGTAACGTTAGAGCATGACTTGGTTGTAAAATATGCAACTTCAATTCTCCCTACTTAATTTTTATTTACGATATTTTTTATAAGTCGTAATAATTGTAAAGTATTTGTCAATTTAAATTCCTTGAGATGATTAGCCCTATTTAGAGCATAAAATTGCGTATAAGGATTTTGGCTAATAATTAAGATAACCAAAAACGATTATACATCATAATTGACATTACCGACAGCTTAACTGGATGCATAAAAAATGTGAAAATTTTATGAATTTTAGGTTTATAGATCCGTTTAGAAATTATTTAAATTATTTAAACGTACATAAATTTTTTACATTACAATTTCTCGCTTTTAGATGTCGAATGAGAATCGACACCTTTTATAGCATTTGCATCCATTTACGAATATGAATAGGGAAAATAAATGTGAACATTTTGTTGGTGCAAAAGAAAACCAGGATCCAAAAACATCAGGATGTGAAGAATGTCAAGTACAAGGAACTGATTGGGTCGCACTGCGCATGTGTATAATTTGTGGTCACGTTGGTTGTTGTGATTCTTCTATTGGTCTTCATGCATCAAAGCACTACAAAGAAACGAACCACCCTGTAATGGTGGCTTTACCTAACAAACAATGGAGATGGTGCTACGTCCATAAGGAATATTCCTAATAGTCCTATCTACTTCTGCTAATTATCTGATCTTTTATACTAGTTTGCAAATAGATGAATTAGTTCCACGCAATCCGATACGGATATAAAAGATGGCCAAGTTACTAAAATGGTAATTATGTTATCATTTATTCATTTGTCATTAGACGCATTGTAGTATACAACTGATTTAAGTCATGATGATTATATTATAACATGGAATCTGAGATGATATGTGATAGCTGTAGAAAAAGGACCTACTCTCTGAATCAATTCCTAGGCAAGATGGTTTGCAATAAATGCTATCATGAATTAGTCAATACAGTTCAAATTCCCATGAATCTCATTTAATGGAAACGATCATGACTATGTCTGAAAAAAGTCCGTTCTATGCCTATTTCTCTAGCATTATTTTGCCAGGACTCGGTCAAATCTATCTTAATCATAAGAAGCGAGGATTGACCATCCTAATAGGCGCCTTGGTATTGTCAATTACTTTATCATTTTTATTCACATTTCCGTTGAATTGGATACTTATGGCTGCATATTGGATATGGCAAGTGTTTGATACATTCTTCCTGTACAAGTCTGAGAACAGTTTGAGTAAAAACGCATTTGGTGAAAGACGTAATTCTGGACTCCGATATTCCTAACCCAATTTTTGAGTAATTATGTCTAATGAGGCTTTTGACAAGTTTCTCTTGAAACTTTTCGAAAAAACTGCAGATAGAGGCCAAAAAAGTTTTTTCAGCAAATATGAAATTGGCAAAGAGGTGGGACTGTTTGATCGGCCCGAAGTAGATAGGATTGCTAAAATATTAATTGGCGATGGGTTTGTGGTAAATAACGAAGTTGAAGATTCAGAAATCCGAATAACCGACAAGGGAAAGAAAAGACTGGAAAACAATCAAATTTAGCTATATCATTTGCGATAAATTCCTTCCATAATAATGTCCTTTAGGGGCTTTCTATCAGTGGGTTTTTCTTTTTCTTGAAGTTCGGCAGGGAGAATTTCCTTCGACCCTTTTTTGCCAATTGCAATCATTGCCATTACTTCAAAATCAGTAGGGATTTCCAAGTCCACTCTTGCTTTTTCATAATCAAAGCCCTGCATACCATGAGCAACAAGACCTCTAGAAGAAGCTTCTAATGCCAGATTCTCCCAGGCGGATCCTGCGTCAAATTGATATGTTCTTGCTGGTTTTTCATTGTATTCAAAGTTTTTCCTAGATATTACTACAACTAGTAACGCAGAATTTTTTGCCCAAGTCTTGTTACCTTCGGCCAATAAGTTAAATAATCTCTGCCAATGTTCTGTATTTCTCTTGGCATAAATAAATCTCCAAGGCTGATTGTTATACGAAGAAGGAGCCCATCGGGCAGCTTCAAAAAGCGACATAATGTCTTCATTATCAAGCTCTTCGCCTGTCATGGATCTTGGTGACCATCTATTAAGAATGAGAGGATTAATCGGATTAGTTGCTCTTCTTACCTTCTCAGTATCTGATTCCTGCATTAGACTCTATACTAGACTGTCCTTTATCATTTATTACGGAGAGATTCTTATCCAATCGGGTCAAAAGCGGCTTTAACAAACACATGGTAATTGACCGTATTCAACATACGTTTTGACAAATATCAATATTCAATTTTTTAAATAATATATGATATTAACATCTACGACAGATATTGAATGAATCTATATTGAAGCTACAAGATCTATTAGATAATGACTGTAAGATAGAAAAAATATATCCAAGTGTTCCTGGTTCAGATGCAGAAATTAACATAGTAACAGTTGAGGTGAGATGTCCTGACGGGCAAATCCACAAGATCCGAGCTTATAGAGAGGAAGCTAGTGAATTAAGAGAATTTATACGAACCAAGATTTCAGATACCAAGTAAATACATCTAAATACATCCAGATAAATACTTTGAATTAAGTTATTTGCATCATCATCATGTTTTATATATTCTAAAGATTGGTTAGTATGTGAAATGCCAAAGGAGCGTTCAGTTTCACGTCTTGATTTCCTGAAAATGGTGGGAACTGCCGGTACTGCATTTATGCTGCTGCCATTAGTACCGTTTGGAAAGACCTTAGGCAGTAATGTTACTGCAGCTAGTAAACCTCTAATAATCAAACGGCTTGATAAAGTTGGACCTGATGGTGTGGCTTTTTTGTATCCTACTAAGCCAAAGGGCTTTGTTTGGTACATGAATCATGATGAGCCATTTGATTCGCATTTTGAAAGAGGTGGTGGTTCTACCTATAGTAAATTAGTAAAGAATGATGATGATTCATGGACTGCTGACGATAATAAGAGAGTAAAGTTTAACTTGAACGTAGATCCTGACTATCAGGACGCGATAGGTGGTTGCAAGATGAGTTTTAAGGACTCCATGGCCCGAGGCTATACATACGATAAAACCGATCTTGATAACGTTGAGTTGACAGGTTTCTTTAATGTCCACAAACCTACAGAACATGATGGTATCTACCTTAGAGGTCCTTGTAATCACCATGATGAAGCCGATCATCTTTGTTGCGAGGAATTCAATTACGACTGCGAAACAAATTGCAATTCTACTAAAATAAGATCAAAAGTTAAATTTACCAAACAAAGTCCAAACAAGTATCATAACGACCCTGCCGGTGTTAAATCCATAGTTCCGAGTATCATCTTAGCTGATCATGGCTGGTTTGGGATCAAGTATATTCACATAATTCTATCTCGAGATATGAACAATCCAAAAGTAAAATTGGAACAATGGATGAATTTTAGTGGCGATGGCAAAACCTGGATAAAGGTAAACGAGGTTATTGACACTAGATCCTATAAATGGGGGCCAAAGGCCATTTGCGAAGGCGAAGACTACGAAGTTGGAGCCTGGGGAGCGCCACGAATGGTTTACAAGTGGTACCGCGGCGACGTTGATTTCAAATGGTTTTCATGCAGACAAATTGAACCTAGTTTAATCGGCACATAATTTTGATGGATATCGATCTTTAAATTTAAAAATAATTAGATTGGGGTTATTGATTCCTGTTATGGTATCGATTCAAAAGGAAATTCTGATATTGAAATGAGCTTTCTAAACCTTGGTTTTTGTATAGAGTGTGAATTCCTTATTAGCCCACCATAATGAAGGTGATAGATGTGTTGATCGGTGTGCGAGTCTCGTCAAAGGTAGAAGAGTCTGGATTGGATATTGAAGAACATGCCGAAAGAGCATACAGTGATGAAGATGAATTGAGTAAGATTTAGTTAATGATTTACAAGATGACCCCCATATGCCAAAAATGGTCTCCTTCACTTTTCTGAACCAAGATATATGATGACCTATTAGCGTAGTGCCAACTCTTTGCCCTAATCGTCAAGGTTTGGTAATAATGTATATGCTTTACCAAGATGATTTAAACAAGAATCTTAATGTTAGGATGGTTAAGGTTATAGATTAGTTTGTGCATATA
>JBHENS010000068.1:0-6536 GCA_046261955.1 Nitrososphaeraceae archaeon
TCCAAATTGTTAATAATCCTCGAACCAGTTGCCTTGGACAGCTTTGACATGTCACTTTCTTTAACCCGTCTTACAGCAAGTATGTTTTCTTTTGCCAAATAATGCTGTGCTAAATCATCAATTCCCTTTTGACATAAAAGAACGTTAGCACCAACTCCCTTAACTTTGTCAACCATTGCCTTTAACATCCTATTTTCTTCTTCAAGGAACATTTGCATTTGTTGAGGATCATTGATTCTTATCTCAGCACTCATCTCTGTTTTCTCTATTTCTAACGCAGAACTTATCAGGGCTATCTTTGCCTTTTCTATCTTTTTTGGCATGCCTGCGTGTACAACTTCTTTATCCAGAACTATCCCTTTGACTAGTTTACTATCTCTAATGGATGTTCCTGGTTTCTTTTCTACTTTAATATTATCCAAATCTACTCTTAATTTCTTGCCGTCATTGACACTTTCAGCAACCTGCTTTGTGGCATCAACTACGATTTTAGCTAATATAGGACCGTCATCAGAAACAAGTTTTGAAAACATGCTGGTTCTTGCAATGTTCGTCAAGGCATTTCTATCATTTACATCAATTTTTATTCCTATTTTTTGCAAAAATTCAAGAGCTTTTTCCCCAGCAGCGGTATAGCCGTCTACAATAATGGAAGGATGTACATCTTTATTTACTAATTCCTCTGCTTTTTCCAATAGTGCTCCAGCAAAAATAACTGCCGACGTCGTACCATCTCCCACTTCATTGTCAACGGATTTGGCCACCTCTACCATCATTTTTGCTGCAGGATGCTGAACATCCATTTCTTTAAGAATGGTAGCCCCATCATTAGTAATTGTAACATCGCCAAGCGTATCTACCAGCATCTTGTCCATGCCACGAGGACCTAGACATGTCCTTACCATTTCCCCAATGAGTTTAGCGGCGACTAAATTATTTCGTTGTGCTTCCTTACCTTTACTTTCTTTGGTTCCTTCCTTTAAAATTAAGACTGGCATTCCACCAGCTGTTGCTTGAATTGATTCCAATTAGAATACCATAGTTTTTATCATGCCTCTTTTATAGTTTTAGAAAAATAGCATTCAAAGTTAATTGTAGATAGGAAAGCGAAAGTTTAGTTTGGCAAAAAATGCAAACCTTGGGAATGGATATTCTTGTCACATCGTGAAGTGACATGATATATTGAGTCGCACAAAATGGTTATCATATACCTTCTGTTCGTATTCCCCATTCTTCTTTAGAAATCTTTGGATAATGCCATACTGCCTAATTAATTCATGTTTAAATAAATGAGCATTCATATTGCCTCTAACAATAAATTTGTCGAGGTCCAAATTATTGATCCCACAAGTAACTGTCACTGATCGGCTTAAAAATTATTATGAATTGACAAAGCCAAAAATTTGGTATCTCTTAGTTTTTACTGCATTTGGATCAGCGATAACAGCCTCTTATTCGACTGATAACTTTCTATCCCCACTCCAATGGATCTTTCTTCTTGTGGGTATTGTTACGGGAGCTGCAGCGGCAGATGCCTTAACTGGATATAATGATCGTGATATAGATGCTATTATGGATAGGACTAAAGCCCGTCCCATTCCATCTGGAAGAATTTCACCTAGAAACGCGCTTATTTTTGGTTTACTTTTAGCAGCTATTTCGTTGTTCTGTGCGTGGTCAATAAACTACTTGACCTTTGGGCTCATGGCATTTGGTCTTTTCGACAATATTATAGTATACAGTAAGTGGTTGAAAAGAAAGAGTCAAACCAACATAATCCTTGGAGGATTCTCTGGGGCTGTTCCAGCGTTAATAGGATATGTGGCAGTTACAACAGAAAATATAGAAATAGGGTTAGCCATGGCCGCGTTGGTTTTCTTTTGGATACCAACGCACATTTGGAGCTTGGCATTGCATGTAAAAAAAGATTATACAAAAGCTGGAGTGCCTATGCTCCCCGTAGTTGCCGGCGAAAAAAGGTCTGTCCAAGTTATAGCCGGTACAACTCTTCTTATGGTGGTTATTAGCTTAATACCTTTCTTCTTAAACCAATTTGGTCTGATTTACTTTGTCACGGCAATTTTGGGAGGTATTGTCATGATAGTCACGTCATTATGGCTTTTGGCGAAACCCAGTGAGAACGCTTCATGGCTCCTTTTCAAAATTTCGAGTCCCTATTTGGCAGCACTGTTTGTTGCTTTCATGGTAGATGCAATATTTCACTAAGTATAATTTTCACACTCGTACAGGACCCTTGCAATCACCACATGTGATTCTAAACTTAATGGACTTATCGAATATACCGCGTTACATGCTCTAGTTATTGCTTCTGAAAAATGTCCCCGTTGGAAGCCTCCGACCACGAAACAATAATTCTTTGAAGTATCAATCGCGTTATTTCGGAGGATATCGCTTATTTTGCTTATTGTTCCTTTTACAGAGAACCCAACAACTAAGTCGGGTCTAACTATTTTCTTTATTAAATTATTAAAACTAACATTCTCTTGGAATTCAATTAAATCTGGCGAGTTATTATTTTTGTATTTGTTAAAAATGCCGATCATCAATCTCTCAAATCTAAAATAGTTTTTTGGTATTCTCAGATCCTTACTTATTGTTATTAAGTTATTATCGAACGTAGAAACATAAACTTGCAATTTTTTCTGCTTAAATAGTGGGGTTGAGAGGGCTTCTACTAGATCGAAATGCACAATATCGGGTCTGCCACGTTTCCACCATTGTTCAATATTTCCTTCAACCATGGCCTTATGATGATAACTAATGTCTAGGAAAATTTCATTAGAATCTCTGCCTGTTCTTTTAGAATGATTCTTTACAGAGGGATGATTTCTAAGAATTTGAGGTACGAGTTCTATTGCCGCTTCAGCAATCACAAGAGAATACAATCAAATTAACACAAAACTGGTTTGTCAATATTACATTTATTTCATAGCATTTTAATATAATAGATAACAAGTATACCCTGACAACTTAGCTCATATGAGAATTGAATTTAATGAATAAGAAGAATATTGAAAGAATTGCAGCTGAAAGAATAGACATACTGATCGATAATGCACTGAGAGAAATTTATCATGATGAAAAATTGTCGCAATCTTATGCAAGACTGTCTGCAAAAATAGCAATGCGTGTTAGAATAAGAATGCCGTATTTGATTCGTCAGCTATTTTGCAGAAAATGCAAGCAATTCATAGTTCCAGGAGTTAATTCAAGAATAAGAATTGGCAGATCAAAGGTGAAATGTATCAGAATTACTTGTATGAAATGCAATCATGTTTATCGAAAAATTATTGCAAGCTAAGGCAATTTCAAGTCTGTTTTATTGGATGCAATACTTCTAATCATACTTTGCATTAAACTCTACTAATGCAAAAGAATCGATGGTATATTGCCATTACCCATTCCTTAAATACTTGCAATTCCCCTGACATTTCATTTCAAAGCATAGTAATCATTAATCCAAATTTGTTAAAAAATTGAGATTAATTACTGCATTTTGATCGAGATAAGATTAGTATATACCCCGAGATGATCTGAATAAAATGATTTATAAGGGAATTTCCAAGAATGTTATAGAATATTATGGCTAAGGCGTATGATATTCCCGCCGATGAACTAATTACTCATTTGGCAGAAAATTTGAAAAAGGATAAAAAGATTGAGGCACCTCTGTGGTCCCAGTTCGTGAAGACAGGATGTCATGTAGAAAAGATCCCCCAAAATAGAGATTGGTGGTATATAAGATGTGCATCATTGTTACGGAAAGTGTACATTAACGGTCCAATTGGTATTTCTGATCTTAGAAGCGAATACGGCGGTAAAAAGCAAGTTGGATATAATATTGCACATCATAAAAAAGCTGGTGGTGCTATAGTAAGAAAGGCCTTGCAACAACTTGAAGTTGCAGGTTACATAACTAAAAAGAGTAAGGGCAGAACAATTTCTGACGAAGGAATGAAAAAGGTCGATAGAATGGCTACGGACATATACAAGAATCTTGTCAATTCGAGGCCAGAGCTAGGTAGATACGGCTAGACAATTATTAATTGTGGCAAGAGCATGTCTGTTTCACCCTCAGATAATCCAGAAGAAGCAAAGAAACGCGAAGCCGAATTAATGATGAGACAAAAGGCACTTATAGTCTTACTTGACCAAGATGCACGACAACGACTCATGAATATTAGAATGGTTAAACCCGAACTTGCACTTGCCGTAGAAAATTATCTTATAACCGCTGCTTCATCGGGAAAACTGAATAGAGCCCTGACTGACGAGGAACTTAAGCAGCTTTTGATTAACCTGCAGCAACCTAAAAAACAGTTCAAGATAGATCGTCGTTGACTCTGGATTTCTTGTGATGAATATCCGTCTGTTCAATGAATTTCAACTAAGTTAACTACTTTAGCATTCTACAGGCAGTGACGATCGAACTATATCAACATAAATTGAAGTTACAATACACGTTTAATTATCTAGAGTCTAACTCTAATAACATATCTGATGCAGTCATTCAATGGAGTATCCGAATGACAGTTCTTATAGTTTTAAAGATCCTTCCAATTAAGCGATTATTCAATTACTAAATTCAAATGCAGATTATCGTCATCTTACATATCGCCCGATATTGCAAAGATAAGAAAATCTATGCAGGATTCATAGGTTCCAAAATCAGAACACTAGCATTATCAGCCTCATGGCATTCGGATCCACACTATCTTAAATTAGATTTAAGACGGTGCTGACCTTTCATAAAATTAGAATTCTATTCTAAGGTCTATTTATATTATGGACCTGTCCAATTGAATGCAATATGTTTGCTGGATCTGCCACTCCGTTTCCATTCGTAATGAAATTCCGGAACATTAACTTCATCAGTAACAGCCGTTCCCCACGTTGCAACAGTCCCAGGACCTACTTCACTTCCAGGAGGATTAACAGTCTGAACTCGTTTACCAGGAGGAGTCATCGGACCGGTCAGAGCTTCTCCTTTTGCAATTACCTTTCCGGGTATCTCTGCATTCCAGTAGGCAAGATCTTCAGCAATTTCAAACTTTATTGGAGCAAATTCTATTCCACGAACCTCTCCAATTAACTTTGCAAATTCAGCCATAAAGCCTCCCGCCTTTCCTGTAAAAATCATGTTTAAAGCATCTCGTTGTTCCTCATTGGCTCTCTCATCAAAGAAAACTGCAATGTTTGCCTTGGTGTTACCTGCCCAAATATTACCTTTAAAATCTGCCAAAGCCATAACGTTCAAGCCGTCAAGTGATATCTGACCATATTGCCCTTTCTTTATATGGTATGCTAATACACCATCACAATCGCCATAACTGGGTGCTTGAGCAAATTCGCAAGGACATGGAATGTTACACTTGCAAACATCAAACCAATCTCCTGACAGACTCCACCTGGGAATATCCATTCGTTTCAATTAACAATAAGTAGTATTTTAGGATTATAACTTTCTCAACAGCATATAATCAATGTCATCAAAAATTTATCAACAATTCAAATAATTTCGAGAATGTTATATTTATAAAAAATTCCTAATTAACACTTGGGTCAATATGTCAATACTTGTGAATAATGGTTTGAGAATATCACTATTTACAATTTTCGTATTAATACTGCCGCTAATATTTTTACTCAATTCCTTATCAATTAACTCCATTTCCTTTGCGTAT
The DNA here is from genome assembly GCA_046261955.1 of Nitrososphaeraceae archaeon. Lineage (GTDB taxonomy): Archaea > Thermoproteota > Nitrososphaeria > Nitrososphaerales > Nitrososphaeraceae > TA-21. Next base: position 5,706 of record JBHENS010000068.1, read on the forward strand.
CAAGAATATCTGTTTGCCCAAAATTGGGCGAGAAATAACGACATGCATAGGATCAGTGAAATACACGATGTTCTTGCAACCAAAGATTTCGTATTTGTTCCAGATTATGAGAATCATAATGTGAAGAAATTTACTAAGAATGGGACATTTATTTTAGAATGGGGAGAAGAGGGTTCTAATCCAGGACAGTTCGATACACCGCATAGTATGGATGTTGATTCTCAAGGATATGTGTATGTTTCTGATATGAACAATAAACGCATACAAAAGTTTGATAGTAATGGGTCCTTTATCATTGAGTGGGGTCTACCAGGTGAAGGTGCTGGAGAATTCTTGCATCCTCATGGAATAGCAATTGATTCTAATGATGATGTATATGTCGCAGATACTGAAATTAGTGATATTCAAAAATTTAACAAAGATGGGCAATTCATTAGAAAATGGGGTTCAGAAGGTAGTGGTCAGAGTCAATTTGGCTGGATAGAAAATATAGATCTTGATTCTAAAGATAATCTTTATGTTGCTGATATACCTAACGATAGAATTCAGAAATTCACTAAAGATGGAGACTTTATTTTAGAATGGGGCTCTAGAGGAGATAAAAATGGTGAATTCGAAGGTCCTTCTGGTGTATCAGTAGATTCATCGGATAATGTTTACGTAATTGATGATACGGGTAGAATACAAAAATTCACGGAAAATGGAGTGTTCATCACTAGCTGGGGTTCTAATGGAAATGGTGACGGACAATTTTCAAAAGCAGAAGGACTTGACGTAGATCCCGATGGTAACATTTACGTTGCAGATACAGCGAACAAGCGAATCCAAGTA
>JBHENS010000069.1:0-6507 GCA_046261955.1 Nitrososphaeraceae archaeon
CAATTTTAGTAATGCGATATATACTAATATGATAATGCATAATCTAAGAGACAAATGAGTGTAATATACAATTTTTCAAACAAGGTTGTATTAATCACAGGAGGAACTGGATCTCTAGGAAGAACATTGGTAAAGAAATTTATAGATTCTGGTGCGATAACCATCTCCTCTTTTCTTAATGAAAAGGAAGCACAGAAACTAAAAACTGCTAATCTTAAAGTTGAAATGATTGAATTGGATATAGGAAAGGAAGAACAGATACTAAAAATGATACCGATATTGGTTGAAAGATTTGGTACTATAAACATACTGGTAAACGTGGTGGGGGTTATCTGGGCGGTAAAAGCATCACAGAACTGAGCGGAACTGATTGGGATAAAATGATGAATCTAAATTTAAAGTCTGCATTTTTGATAAGCAAGCATGTAATCCCAATCATGAAATCTGGAAATGGTGGAAATGTTGTCCATATCTCATCAAGGACGGGACTAAAATCAGAAGGATATGACTCTGCTTATGCTGCTTCAAAGGCCGCATTGATACGATTTGTAGAATCAGCGGCCCAGGAATTCAAGGAACATCACATTAACATTAATTGCATTTTACCTACCACCATTGACACCGAAGCAAACCGAAAAGCAATGCCAAAAGCGGACTTTACCAAGTGGTTGTCAGCAGAGGATTTAGCTAATGTTATATTATTCCTGTGTTCTTCTGGCTCCGGGGTAATTAACGGGTCGGCTATTCCAACTTACGGATCGTCATAAATAACAAACTTGTGGCCTGCTAGAGCGTGATTCACTGGTGATAAAAGACCATGATCAAATTTTATGACTCGAATCAATAGTGAATAGCATGATAATATGAGCATCATTAAGACCAATAGAGCTTGCACCCACTAAGGTTTTATTCTTTAAGGTAATCATATCACAAAGCCACTAAACACAGTCAACTAGAGGGTTGGGATAGTACTTTTCAATCTATCCCCAGTTGGCATTCGATTCGCCTGTTGTTCATATTGATTAAGTTGGATATCAAAAGAGAAAGGATATTCTTCATATCCAACTCAGAGAATTTCATTATTCTTTCTTGAAATAAAAGGCTGACTAGGATCATTTTTTAATTAACTTATGTAAAACTGATACAAAAGAATTTAGAATCATGGAAAAAATGACCCTTTAATTATTTCAATCAAAATATTTGGAGGAATTAAGTATCACAATGTGGTGCATATTATGCGAAATTAACAGAACAAAGTATTCCAATTTTGATCGATATTGTTACTAACCAACTGTATGATTATTCAGATAAATTTTCGTTAGATGTTAATGATACCTAATTACGTATTCTCTTTACCAAAACTACTTACAAGTTCATCAAAATTCATAACTAATCCATAGTAATTGCGAATATTATCAAGTGTTGAATTGTAATGGTCGAGATTGTTAGATGCTGTAGCATCTGAAATCATTACAATATCATAACCATGATTGAAAGCATCTCGTAAAGATGATTCTACGCATATGGATGTATCAATACCAGAAAAAATTATTGAATCTATTCCCAAACTTCGTAACCAGACTTCGACTTCTGTATCCTGAAAAACAGAGTCTCTCCTCTTAATTACCACATGATCATCCAAAGAAGGTTTCAGTTCATCAACAATTTCAGCATCCCAGCTTCCCCTAATGCAGATCGGTCGTCTTTTTATTCTCTCTTCTCTAGACTTTGGTAGTATCCGATGAGATCTAGTTAAAAGATCAATTCCAGATTCTTCCCTGACTGCCTGAGAATAGAAAACGGGTATTTTGACTTTCCTGCAAAATGCAATTAGACGCTTAAGTGTTGGAACTACTTCGCTATATTTAGAAACATTTAATCCCATTAAATCATATGATCCTCCCTTACTTACAAAGCCGTTTTGCATATCAATGATCAACAGGGCGGGATGAATGTCATGATTTCTCATTTTCACAACCTAAAATTCTCTAGGGGATTATAATATTATTCGATTACATTTGCCATGTAAGTTCAATTTCAGGATCTCAATATATGGCAATCATGTAATTTACATTCTAAGACAATGTAGGATTTTTCCGATTTTTCTCAAGTTATCATTACTATAGATTTATTTGTAGTTTGACAGAAGATTCCGTAAGTTCAAATGAACTGTCCAAATTTAGTGTGTTTTTTAGTGTTGATTTCAAATATCCATGCAGAAACTGAGAGCCTTTTTTTCCTAGTCGATGTCTTATTACAATAATTCGGTAGTGGTCTTGATTGGTTTCATCATAGGTTCCCAGAAATCCATAACGACAAATTATTTTCTCAATGTACTCCAAGACCGTTTCAAAATTTAATGTCTTTTTCCAGAAGAGAATTGTATCACGAGGAATGATTTCTCCTGCAGCTACTCCGAGGCTGTATATATCCTCGTCAGGGTAGGAATCAAAAAGTGACTTGAGCAAATCTCTATTTACAACTACCAAATCAATTTTAGAAAGAAAACGGGTAAATTCCGAATAACGTTTAAGGATCATATTTACCAAAGCATTTACAGAAACTCCCATCCTCTCGGACTCTTCATCAAGTACCTTCGATAATTCCGTATCGACACGAAATGATCTTGTAGTAGATGTCACAATCTTAATGCAATTATCTCAAAAATAAATGTGTTGGTATGTAACCAAATGTGTTACATAACAATGCATAGTACAAGTATCTTGCAAGTGTAAACTTAGTTCTTAATAGGAGTTTGGTAGAGCAATTTGTTTATGAGTTTTTCAATGAATGATTTCACAAAACAACCCAATACTGTGAGCCAAGATAATTTAACATGCCAAAACTGTAAGGATGAGAATGTTGTTTTTGATCATGGCACTGGTGAAAAAATTTGTAGTGGCTGCGGAATTGTACTTTCTGTAGAGCGGGAATATATTGACCCATTATTAGATACTAATACTAATTTAAGTAACATGAATTTGGGCACTCCATCATCATTGGCGCATCATGATAAAAATCTATCAACAATGATTTCTTATTCGAACGTAGATGCAGATGGTGTTGCAATAAGTGTTGATCAGCGCTCGGCAATACAGAGAATGAGAAGATGGAATAAGATATCCAACAATAATAGGAGTTATCATAGAAATCTTAAGAATGCTTTCGCTATTCTCATAAGAATAAAAGATAAACTTTCCCTAAGTGAGACCATTATAGAAAAATCAGCCTACTACTACAGAAAGATCCTGGATCAAAATCTAATAAAAGGCAGATCGATAAAGGGGTTTGTCGTTGCCTGTGTATATGTGTCCTGTAGAGAGATGAATGTGCCACGAACTATAGAAGAAATTGCTGAAATATCTAATACAGATAAGATTTTTGCAGGAAAGTGCTACAGACTACTTGTAAGGAATCTCAAGGTTCGACTTCCTTCAATAGATTCTACATCTCATTTGGCAAGGATAGCCAATAACGCAGGCATTAGTGAAAGGACTCTTAGACACGCCGTCCAGATGATGTCGGAGATAAAAGATGATCCTATTTCCTTTGGAAAAGATCCGTGTGCAATCGCCGTTGCGGTATTATATGGCGCATGTCTTGATAAAGGGGAAAAGACTAGTCAATCTAGAATATCATTGGCCGGAAACGTGAGTGTAGTAACACTTAGGAAAAGATTTTTAGACATCAAGAAAATCTTTCCTCTAATCCCAAATGGCCCTAATGATAAGTGACAAATGACAGGTCATAATTCTTAACTGAGGATTATTAAATTAGTACTTGATTGATATGTGTTCCGCGTAGTTTCAATAAGGTGACATTGATTTATTTTCTATACCAATATTAAAGGAATTTCAAACTCGGCATTATCATTTTATTTTTACTGTTATAGCGACATTAAAGTAATATTATAGCTTACATAAGAACATATACAATTGGCCAAGAAAGAAAAAAAACAGTTGAGTATTATGATTATAGAAGATGAGCAAGACATTCTTCTGCTCTATAAGGATTATCTATTGAGCAAAGGTCATAAAGTAGTTGCCACTTCCACAACCGCAGATGAAATCATGTCAGACTATGATAGAATCAGACCCGATGTTGCAATAATCGATTATAAGCTACCTACTGATAAGAATGGGATAGACGCTACAATTCAAATTATAGATAAATATCCATCCGCTGCTATTCTGATAGTTACTGCATACGAGACCGTAACAAAAGAGATAGCAAAGATTTCACTTTTTGACAACAAACGAGTTGAGGTTTTGATGAAACCTCTACGACTCTCACAGCTAGAAAGTTCTATTATTAACATTGTAAACAAGTAGAATTACGCGTCGTTTTCTTTGAGCCTGCTCGAACGCGAAAGAAACTAAGCTTTCTTTATTATCCGGTTGGTCAACAAATATTCCTCGTCGGAGGTATCGATAAAACTATTGGATTTTCCAAATACGCTTTCAAATATCCTGTCCAAATACATCTGAATATGCGGAGAAGTTAACCATAATTCCTTATTTCCATATTTGAATCCATACCGTTGGGAACTCCCAAGTATCTCTCTCTTTTCAAGATCGCGCAAATAGCCAGAAGAGATTCTACTCTCATCAAAATTGTTTTCCCTTGCTATTTGATCGATGATGAAATGTATTCCTGATCCGTGTTGTGCGGCATCCTTATTTCTATACGCAATTTCCTTTGGAATCCCTAATTGATCTGCTAATATTCTATGGACTTGCTTTCCAAGCTTATCATTAGGTCCTGTCACATTGAGTCTTGGATTTATTTCAAAAGCTGTTTTGATGACTTGTTTGTCCAAATAGGGTTCCCTCATTTCAATTCCATGTGCCATAGTTGTCTTATCTTCTCTTTCTAATGTTTCCTTGTAAAGTAAAAATAGATCTTCCATCATGTGATTCCGAAGAGATGAATAGCCTTCACTTGCCACTATTTTCGGATACCAAGTATAACCCCCAAATATTTCATCTACACCTTGGCCAGAGAATACTACTTTAACATGATCCTTCTTCGCCAAAGCCATTGCAGAATATATGGGTAGAGCAACTTCAACTTGTAGTGCATCACTATCTTCAATCGCATAAATTATTTTTGGTAACATTTCTTGAGTACTCTTTTTGGTAATTATGTTTACTTTAAGTGTCAATTCGAGGTCTTTGGCTACCTTATCTGCAAATAGAATATCAGATGAATCAAGAGTACCTGCATTGTAACAGATAACTTCCTTTACCATATCTTTAGCTAACCATGCAACTAGGACACTGTCAATTCCCCCTGAAAATATTATTCCTATACTGTCAAGTCCTTCTGTACGCTTTCTCATTGCTAACATTAATGACTTCTTATATGCCTTGAGCGCCTCTTCAAGTGTGTTGTATCTGAAATTTTTCTTGTTGGAATCGAATGTCCGAGGAGGCTCTGCAATTCTATATTCTCTTAAAGTTCCATTCTTACTTATTATAACGGCATGACCTGGCATAACCCTCCTGACCGATTTATTACCTCCTAACAGCCAAATAGCTTTTTGCTCAGATGCAAATGTTACTTGCTCAGGATCCTCGCTATAGTAAAGCTGCCTAACCCCTAAAAGATCTCTGACAAGAGCAATATCACCTGTTTTCTGATCTTTTACCGCAATACTATACACTCCGTCTAATATTTTTGCCATTTTAGTCAATGCCTCCACTAAACTTGCTGATCTTACTAATTCTTCTTCTAAGAAGTGCAGTATTACTTCGCTGTCTGAATCACTAACAAAATGATGTTGAGACTTTAATCTATTCTTGATTTGTTTATAATTATAAATTTCGCCGTTGTGTTCCAATGTTAGTCTTCCATCGCAGCTCGTAAATGGCTGTCTTCCTAATTGACCACCCACTATTGACAGCCTTACGTGACCTAGTCCAAACCTCCCATCAATATAAGGGATGGAAGATTCTGATGATAGCAATGAATTGATTTTATTTTGTCCGACTTGAATTGCAACACCATCAGGACCGCGATTATGCATGCAAGATAGCATGAGGATAAGATCCTCAGTCACACCTGTATTATTTTTGTTTAGGATACCAGCTATTCCGCACATTTTTTTCTCCAATTAACGTCTAAACGTATATGATAATTCAAAAGCTCTACCTCTACTAACTAATCTTCAACATGATTTATCAGTGTTATGTCGCATTTCGTGTATTCATTAGCATTCATACAATTATTATGACAGAAGCCAAATATTAATCATTACCAAGAAATATCATTGATCAAAATAAATTTATATAATAGTCTTTTTTCACACATCATTTTTAATGGTTGTTGTTAAATCTCGTAAGATATGTATAATGATTACGATATGACTTAAAAATAATTATATCATCTAAAAGAACATTTTGTTAAATAGTATATTTAATAAAGTAATTTCCAAAATTCTTTAAAACTTGTGGTAAATGGAATCCGACAAGAAATCACGAAAATAGTATGATATCTTGACATAGT
>JBHENS010000070.1:0-6316 GCA_046261955.1 Nitrososphaeraceae archaeon
GGATGATATTTAGTACCTGAATTCGTTAGTCATGTTTAAATTATTTTGATTTGAGAGATACAAAATTATTTCTAGGTAAGAAGTCTCACTAAATTGAAGGCTATTTGGTAGATTACGCAATTACTAAAATGGTCTAAAATCTACGGTGCCACGGATATCAAGAATATCAGTTTGTTGTGAGATATCCAAGGCCCTTTCATTCTCCATTTCATCATAGCACCTACGGTAAAAAGGGCAGTTTGGACATTTATTTGATTTTAAGGGTTCGGTCACTCTAGGAAGGATTGTCACATCATGATCCTCTAGTGCACTTACAAGTCTATTCTTTCTCAACACCATCTCATTTCGCAATATCTCTCTTGTGATATCATCCTTGGGCAGGTTCACCGACCAACTTTCTATTCCAGGGGGTCTCGCATCGTTTGGTCTAAAGTAATATTCTCCAGTATCATCCCTCTTTATCAATCTTAATTCCTTGATATTATATCTAATTGAAATGATGCCATTTTCAATACCTGTCATAATCAGATAATAAAGCAGTTGTCTTAGATAGGAACGAAAAGGATAATCATTTATATCAAGTCGCTTACCGGCAACTGTATCCTTCAGTTCAATTATTACCGTTCTTCCGTCCGTATTATCCATTATATCAGGATGTGCAACTATATCATCCATTTGCAACTCGGCTTGTGCCACGCCAATTTTTGCAAGATGTGTAATAGCAAACTCACTTGATTCTCCCCTAACGAAATGATGTATGGATTCATCTGTGATGGGATCTTCGTCAGGATAAACTCGCGAATAGTATTGCTTTCTTATACAGGAACTCGGTAGTATGTCTGAAACATGGATGGGTGCTAGACCTATCCTATCTTTTTTCCTGTTATCGTATCTTGATCTTAAATTGGTTTTTAATAAATTTGTGAATTCTGAATCAGGCCGTATGACTATTGGCATAAATTACTAAATATTATTGATATGACGCGTCTTAAGAGTCATATTATTTAACCAGACACTCTACTGAAAAGTATTTTATATATTCCACGCTAGGATTAAGACCTACGGAACAAAAAGTTAAAGTCTTGGGCATTGGGAGCAGTATGAGAAAAAATTCCTTTAGTACTAATGCTCTAAGAAATGTCCTTGAAATTATTTCTGTGAAGTATAAAACTGAAGCAAGACTGGTGGACCTGTTCGAAACTGAGCTGCCTATGTACAGGCCCAATACTAGATTCGAAAATGAAAGTGTCAAAAAGATTACCTCTGATGTGAATTGGGCCAATGTATTTGTCTTGGCTTCACCTGATTATCATGGGTCCATGTCAGGGACGATGAAAAACTTTCTAGATTTTTTCTGGAAGGAATTTTCGGGAAAAACATTTGGGTACATAGTTTCATCCCACGAGAAGGGTTTAACCGTGATGGATCAGATGAGGACAGCAGTAAGGCAGTGCTATGCTTGGAGTTTGCCATATGGTGTTTCCATTCACGAACGAGAGGACCTGGACTCAAATGGTCTGATTGTAAACAAAAAGCTGCAATCACGAATGGAAATGCTTGCCCGAGATTTGGTTGTCTACGGTGGACTAATTTATTGGCAATTTACGAGAGACCGAGATTCATCAGAACCCAATACCTTCGCCCATTATTACCTCTAGATTTGAAAATAGAACCTAGAATACTGAGCAAATTTTTCATCATGGCACTGAGATAAATAAAAAGACTAGACCATTAAGTTAACTTTGTTTAGGAACTCATATTATAAGCGCAAATAGAGCACGCTTGGGAGACAAAGAATGCTAGGTCTGGATAACTCAGTCTTTCTGCAAGGCAAAGACAGTTTATCTATCTTCTTGGATACTTCGTTTTGGATATGGGATTCCTATTTGCACAGCCTTCAGTATGAGAAAACAAATGGAAGTTGCTGTTTCAATCATTTACTATCTCTGCCCAGTAAAAATGGCATACAATATCCCTTGTTTGATTTTCAGGCAATTATCTTTGATACTGTAGAACGAAATCAGAATGTCTGGATAAAGAAGGCAAGAGGAATTGGACTTACTACCTTCATTCTTAGATATCTTGCTTGGAAAATCCTGTCTTCATCCGAGTTAGATTATAAATCGATATACATAGTTTCAGGCAATCCTGATAAATCGAATGAAAAAGTAGATAGTATGTTAAAGAAATTATTTGAAAAAAGATTCCCTCTCTTGAGACTAGAATCAAAATTCACTGATTTATGGTTAAAAAAAACATGGATCAAAGTATTGGAACCAAGGGATATTATGGATTTTGAATCATGTGATACAGCATATTTGTTTATAGATGAAGCAGACTTTTTGGAACATACGGCGCAAAAAGAGCTCGAGCACGCAGCTTCGTCTTGTGCAGGAAGAAGCAATTGCAGGACAATTATGGCTTCGACTCCCAATCAACCAGGAGGTTTGTTTGAAAAAATAGAAACTGATGGAACTTCAAGATATGTAAGATTGCAGCTGGATTATAGCTATGGAATTGGCACAATCTATGATAACAAGTTCATTGAAAAGAAGAGATTAGAACCCGAGTTTGACAGAGAATATAATATAAAGTACGAATAAAATTGTGTTACCCCCTATTGTATCATATGTTATTTTAAATTCTAGCAAGTGTATCTAGCAAGTGTATCAATAGTAAATATTTTTTATCAAGAGTTATAAAAAAAGTAAATAATTCTATGGCATTTAATATATCAAATTATTTTCTACTTACAGGCAAATAAAATAATAATGGTTGCTCCTACAAGAAGAACAACCATTTCCAATATGAATACTTTTGATACAGTTAGAGTAGTGCAAATATCAAAATTGTAGTATGTTATTCATTTAAATATCATTTTTTACTAAATCAGATATGTTGCTTGTTTCAGGTCATAAATCTGATAAAGGGCTCCTTCGAGAAAATAATGAAGACTCTATTTATGTAAATGACAAAGCAGGTGTATATGTTTTAGCTGATGGAATGGGCGGACACGAAGGTGGTGAGATGGCAAGTAACATTGCAGTTAACACGATAGCAAAAATTCTATACTCCTCTCTTGCGGGCCGTCAAAAAAAGAATTTTCAACAATTAGTGCACAAGGCTCTTCAAGAAGCGAACGAGGAGATTATTCAATTTAGAAAAAGGGATATTAATCTAGCGAATATGGGAACAACAGTAGTTATATCCGTGCGTCTTGGTGAAGTTTTTTATTATACACATTTGGGAGACAGTAGGGCTTATTTGTATAAAAAAGAAGACGGTCTAATTCAACTAACCACTGATCATTCTTTAGTAAATGAAATGGTAAAACAAGGTATGATAAGTAAAGATGAACTTCGAACACACAATCTGCGCCATATTGTTACACGCTATTTGGGAACCGCTGAATTAGTGCTTCCTGAATTACAGCACTGTGACACCGGAATAAAAGATTGTATCATTCTTTGTTCAGATGGTCTTACGAATATGTTGTGTGACAAAGAAATATTGTCTATATTAAGGGATAACATTTCAAGTGGTCCACAGAGTGTCTGCGATGCTTTGGTTGATAAAGCAAATGCGAACGGTGGTGATGACAATATTAGTGTTATTGTGATACAAAATAAATAAAAATTCCAGAGGTAAAAATTAGTTAGAATCAAAAAGATATTTTTAGATTTCAGATTCTCAATTCAGTTTGCTTTTTCTGACAAATTGTTGCTATGAAATTCTGAACATAACAAAATCAATCTTCCGGAGATGATAATACAGTGAATATATTTCCATCAAGATCCTTTACGAGCGACATAATGCCACCCCATTCCTGTTTTTCTGGTTTGGTAATATCAACGCCTTTGGATTTAAGCTCTTCATACGTTGATTGAATATCTGACGTATAGAACCACACTCCCGTGTTTCTTCCTATGTTTTTCCTGGCAATTTCTAGCTCTTCAGGAGGCATCATTTGTGGATTTGGTTCCATAATACTCAAAGTCGATTCAGAATCTTTGGGTGCAACCTCAATCCATTTTCCTCCAAAAAAAGGGACATTAAGTCTAATATCAAAGCCAATTTTTTCTGCATAAAATTTTACTGCCTGTGCTTGATCTGAGACCATTATAACTACTCCGCCTATAGTGTCAATCATTTCCAACATTGTTTTGAGCAATAATTATTATAAACTTGCTCCTTAAACTTTGAAAATTGTTGGTCAATATTCGATTCAGTCATCATAAGCCAAAGTACTTGCGTCCAATTCAAAATCCTTAATTTAAGGAAGAATACTATCATGTTAGAATTTCGGATCGTTGAATTATAAAGGAATGGCATAAACTGTTTCTAAATAATTATTAATTACCCCATCGGAGGTATACTACTAGGATAATATTGATAATGCACATGATTTTGAAAGCTGAACAAAATGATAATGTTTCCAAAGATGATGAGAAGGTTGAAGATGATTTTGAAGAAGATATAGAAGATGATTTTGAAGAAGATATAGAAGATGATGTTGAAGAAAAAGTACAAAACGAATAGTGGGGCGCTAACCAAATTCTATATCCACTTTGGTTAGCCCCCATTATCGTCAGATTTTGGATTCTTAAATGTAACTGGAGTAAATGAAAACTACTATGGAATTTCCCGAAACCAAAACCCAGGCATTGATAGTAAAGATGATCCTAAATAAAAGAACTGAGGAATCACTTCTGCTACTGTCCAATTTTTATAACATACAGCCACCAGAAGTTATCGTTGGTACTATCAAAGGTAAAAGAAAAACCGTACATGCTGTATATGTAGGAAGCCAAAAGCGAATTTATGCGACAAATTCTGACATATTTTATAATCCTTTTGTCATATTACATGAGTTTTACCATCATTTGAGATACAGGGGGATGGAACATAGAGGTTCGGAAAAAAATGCAGATAATTTTGCATTACGATTCATTAACTCATATCGATCTGAACATGCAAAAAACGTTTAAGCTAAAGGAAACAGAATGGAAAAAAATACAATGTAATACGGGATGAAATCAGAACTGTAAAAATGTCAAATCTGCCAGGTGCTCGAGATGTTTCTTTGAAGCAGAATCACTTACTTTTTTTAATTCATTTTTTGCCTTGGATGAGTAAGAAATGTATAATTGTTCCATCCGGTCTATGAACTCGACAGATTGCTCGTTATTTCTTACCAAAATGTTGAATAATCTATCTTCATTGTTCCAGTCCATTATATCATCATGTATCTGATATGCTATCCCGAGCAAATGTCCAAAACTTCCCATAGCACAAATTTCTTCCTCAGTTCCTCCTCCCAATAGAGAACCTATTTTCGAGGCAGCCTCAAATAATGATGCAGTTTTATGTTCAATGACTTTTATGTAATCATCATCTTTTAGGGATGGATCTTTGGTTAGTTTTATTTCCATCATCTCGCCTTCGCTCATCTTCGTAGCTGCCATTGACAATTCTGCGGAAACCCTTGCATTGTTTAGTTTGGTACATAAGTTCAAAATAATACCAAGAACAAAATCACCGGTAAGAATACTACTATTATATCCATACTTTACATGGAATGATGGTTTACCTCTTCTGTAATCTTCCTTATCTATAATATCATCATGAATTACAGATTCTGTATGCAGCAACTCTATTGCACAGGAGGCCAAAAACATGTCTTCTGTAATATCTATCGTAGGTTTCTTGTTGGCTAAAATTGTCTCTGCCGACAAAACCAGTATTAGCGGTCTAATTCTTTTCCCACCATCTGACGCATACCTTAAGGGTGTATAAAATTCAGACCAAGAGTAAAGATCTAATTCTCTTGCAAGATATTCGTCAATTCTTGACAAATAAGAACTGAATTGCACCAACAGTGGATTTGCTTCAATATTTCTTCTATTCAAGAATGGAATCTAGCCTAGACTAGTGTTCATTCATTGATATTTAATCCTTTTACAAAATTTGTGTCCAGTTTAGTTCGCTGTTTTATTTTTTTAAGTTACATAATTTTATCGATTTTCCAAGAACTATGACTTAGAATAAATTGATGATTAATGCTCCGGCCGGGATTTGAACCCGGGATCTGCGACTTGAAAGGCCACAATGCTTGACCGGACTATGCAATCGTTATTTTATGATACGATTACTACACCACCGGAGCCAGTAGGATGATGTATAAATCACAATATAATACTTTACGGCCAAAGGATTTGGATCTCTTTTGTTACAAGTTTCTAAACTTTATTACCAAGTCAACATTGTTTGCATTCAATTTAGACTGAAAAAGATTAATTGAAAAAAACTTATCACA
>JBHENS010000071.1:0-6309 GCA_046261955.1 Nitrososphaeraceae archaeon
ATCCTATTTTACGTGTTGAGACAAAAACCAGCTTTGGAATTCTTGTAAATTGATTAACTCAGATTTCATTAAGTAACATCAAAACTAATTTACTAAATCACACATAATGTCATTTTAACTTAGCAAATATTATTTCTGTATCTGATATCCCAATTAATGACAATCCTTTTTTAAGTAACTTATTTCTCACCTTATGTGTTATCTTATCCCTCTCTAATATTATTATCATTTTAATTTGAACTTATTACGCCAATAAAGCTTAATAATGGTTAGGATATTTCTTAGAGCACCTCATTTAATAAGAATGTTGGAAAATCTTACTTGGGAGAAATTAATACAAGAAAATCCTCAAATTTTCTTAATCGTTGTTGGTAAAGTCTATGGCGATCTTTGTTTATTACAATGCCCTGCGTAATATACTATCTGGTATAATGATTTAGCATAGCCTTAATTCCACTTTAACATTGGAATTTGTTTATTGTAATCAAAACTGAAAGTTTTATCTGGTATCTTATCCATATTATTTGTAAATGATAGGAACTCAAGGATCAGTATATACTCCCAATCCAAAGAGGCACAGATGCGAAATATGCGGTATGGTATTTGAGACCTCTGTTATGCTCAGCTATCATAAATCTGTAGAGCACAAATTGGATAAAAAATCACCAACAGGCGTATCTTAACCGCAACACGCAATTCGCTTATTCGCTTTGAGCGAATATCATATCCACTAGTAATGAGATCGGTGTCGAAACTATATGATACCTTGTAATATATTATGATCTGACTGAGTCAAACATTTAGGAAGTGTGAGAGCCTACTAATCTTTTAATAATATTTTGGCAATTTACTCTCATGAGCCATAAGGTAAGCCTATTGAGGGAGGGTTTCCATAATCTTACACCTTGTCTCGTCGTTAAGGACGCTAATAAAGCAATAGAATTTTACACGAAGGTCTTTGGCGCACAAGAAAATTATCGCAACCATGCCCCTGATAACAAGAGTATCATGTATGCGGAGCTGACGATTGGTGACTCGAAACTAATTCTATCAGATGAATTTCCTGAAATGGATTCTCTATCGCCACCAACAATTGGTAAAAGTCCTGTGTCAATCTATGTATATGTAGATGATGCTGACCGCACTTTCGACAGAGCAGTTTCTGAAGGATCAGAAGTCATTATGCAAATGACAGACGCATTCTGGGGAGACAGATGGGGCCAACTACGAGATCCATTTGGGCATATTTGGTCGATTGCAACTCATAAGAAAGACGTAGCCCCTAAAGACATGGAAAAGGCTGTTAAAGAACAATACGCGAACGAATAACACAAATTATATTTTATTTTACAAAGCAGATTTTGTCCTATTCACTTAATAATTAATTCACATTAGATATATATTTTTTTGACCTCTTAATTTGTAACAATCTAAAGGCATGATTTCTACTAGCCGAGACATTGGAACTTCAGTAATGGATTAGGATTCTTATTTTATCTGGATCTAAAATAAAAAATGATTCCTTGCCAGTTTTGTTACTATCATCCCTTAAGACTTCTACTTTCATTCGGTGCAAATGATGTAATAATTGCTCAAAATTTTCTTTAGATTTTAGATTTAGGGAAAAATGATCTAGTCCAGGATTTCTGGAATCGGCGTTAGCAATATCGTTACCTAACCAAGTATTTGTTGCAACGTGATGATGGTAAGAACCGGCAGCAAAGAAATTTGCACCAGGATACGAACATGTATGATGAAGACCAAGAATTTCTGAATAAAAATTCCTTGATTTGATTAGATCAGACACGTGTAAATGAATGTGACCTATTACCGTATCGGCAGGCATACGCCAGTGTATCTGATCTTCACCTTCCCTTTGCAACTGTTTTAGATTCAGATGATCGGTCTTCATCTCGACCTGAAATTGGCCGCTTCTTTTCCATTCCGACTGATTTCTATCCCTGTAAATCTCGACACCGTTAGAGTCAGGATCTCTTAAATAGAGAGATTCTGAAACTGCATGGTCTGCCGCCCCTTCAAAATATAGTCGATTAGAGTTTTCATTTAGATGCTTGAAAATATTTGCTAGATGTTTTCTTGAAGGTAACAAAATAGCGAAATGATATAGTCCAGCTTGTCGAACTGTTGATAGTTCTCCCTCACACATCTTATGTGCTGTATCTACTCTACTTATCTCTAAAATATGATCATTATTATTACTACCAACTGGTGCAAGCACTGCTTTCTTATCCGAAATCTTTCCTATAAGTTGAAATCCAAGTAAATTATGATAAAAGTGCAGAGAGCTTTCTACACTATGCACATTAAGTCTTACGTGTTCTACAGAGGTATCAGGACTAATCTCAAATGATTTGGTCAATTACAGATAGATTTTCCACTACTCAACGACTACATTAACCCAAGCTGTTTCATCATTTCGATTAAATCATAAAACAAATTCTCTTCAACAATTCTCTCATTCTTCCAATGGGCGACCGTGCAGAAATCTATCTTGAATTTCTTGTTTGTAGCTGGAATCATCTCGCCATCAAGACCCTTCATTAGACCCTTGTGAGTGCCTGTAAAATCCGCTATAGAACAAGTCCAATCGCCCTGACCGAAGAAGACCCTATACGGATTGTTCTCTACATGATTATCAGGAAATGCCTTGAAAAAATATTCTCCCTCAATTTTATGCTCTTCTATTCCTATAGTAGGTGGCTGACCAGGCCAACGCACAATCACATCATCAGCATGACGTTCACTAAAAGTATCCCAGTCCTGTGAATTCCATGCATCGTCTAGAGTCTTCATCGACTTCATATTTTCTTCAATACTCATAAACAACATATCACATAAAAATAGAAAAGTCTTTCATGGATTAACTCTAGTTTTCGAGTGTTTTCCTGATGAGAGAAATCATTGTTATCGAAACAAAAAGCTAATTACTATAAGAAGAACCCTACTACATGATAGGAACTAATCCCGACGAGCCTTAAAACAACGATATTGTATTTCTAACTCAGAATTACCTATGACGACTTTATTGATATTAGATAAGGATATCATAAATTGATAAACTTTATGGCTCTACTATAGGTATCAAATATAGCTATTGTCGCGAAAAGTCCAAAAATCCATCCTTTAGCTGTGCCTGGATTGACAACTCTTGTGGTTCCAATATTGCCATTGTCTTTTCTATGCGTATGTCCATAAATAAACATATCATACTTTCCAGATTTGATTAAGAGTTCCTTTTTTGCAAAACTAGTACCATGATAAACAGCAAACTTTATTCCGTCATATACTGTTTCAAAAATCTCCCCTTTCAGTTCTCCATGTATTTTGTTAAAGGCTGATGTTAGTCCTGGAACATCTGTGTCATTATTTCCCAATATGCCAACAAGTTTGACGCCTGCAAAAGACTCAACAGCGATTGGGCTTACAAAATCACCAGCATGGAGTACAACATCCACATGTGTATCATTAAATTCTCTGACGGCCTTCCGTATATTCTGAATGTTATCATGAGTGTCGGATATTAATCCAATTTTCATTATATCATAGACAAGTGCAATTTAATATAAAGTCACTTCAGCAATTCTATTACATGGAATTGGAACGAATGTCGCCTTAAACTCTAAACTCTGCGGGTTTCTAGATCGAATTTTTGAAATGGACTACATACACTAGTATATTGCATCCCACAAAGCCAGCTATGTAGAATTTCATCATCGGCCTCGATGGCCGTACACTCTATTTTGGACGAAAGAATAACAATGATTAGTAAGTCTCCTGTATGGTAAGGGGCTTTTTTCGGCCAGTCCCGTATTTGGCCTTTCCCCTTTACCGCAATAGTGCTTCGGGGAACGGGACCGAAACCCGAGACACCATTTATACAGAAGATAAGTATCTCAGCACTCAATAGTATAATACAATTACAATGCCGGAGCTTCAGAAAGAACTATCAATTTAAGGCTAATTAGTAGTATCCATTTTTATCTAGGTCCACTCACTGACAATTATTTTTTTTAAATGAAAATAAGATAAAGACTTGCCGACTATAATCTTCCATCATAATGTTCTTGATATCAAAGTAGTCAAATTAGAATCAGCTAATTTATGATTTGGTAAAAATCTAATCTGAAAAACCTTTTATTAGAAAGTTTCTAGAATTCATACCAAGCAAGCGCTATGAGATACCATATATCATCAATCTAACTTTGCTGGGAAAGATTAAATATGAAAACTGAATTCATATGGGAGTAACTCGAGAATATTCACAAGTAAGTGATCTGACAAGGGTGAATCATGAATGCGAAAGATAATTGATATATTGCTATCGTTGGTGAGGAGAGATGAACGTTTCGTTATCAGTTTGTACCAGACATTTACAACATATGCACGAGTTTTGACAAGGACAAAAATGTTGAATTTTGGTTTCTGGTCGCAGGAAACCTATAATATTAAGCAAGCACAGCTGGCACTCTGTAGGCTCACAAGCGACATGGCCGAACTCGATACTGCAAAAAATGTAGTAGATGTAGGAAGCGGGTATTTGGGTCCAGCAGACATATGGAAATCTGAACACGAATCCATTAAGAATCTTATTTCTGTGGACATTAACTTTGAGGCATTGAGGATGTCGCGTTTTAACATTCTCAGAGTCACTCATGAAACAGAAATATTGATCGAACCACCCGGAAGTACATTCGTTACTGATGAAATGAATATTACTAATCACAGCAATCGTCTATCAGCCGTAAACGGAACAGCGACATGTCTTCCGTTCGTGAATTCTTTTGCAGACAGAATTGTTGCGCTAGAGTCAGCGCAACACTTTAAATCATTTTTAAAATTTATTCAAGAATCACACAGAGTGCTAAAAAAAGGAGGCATAATCCTTATTGCGATTCCCGTTGTAACAAGGCCAAAAGCTATTGGAATGTCTCGCAAGATTGGGTTATTTGATTGTTTAAGAAGTATCAAAGTGCTAGGAATTCTATCATTAACATGGGCGTCTCAACACTATGATCTAGATTGGATCAAGTCAGTTATCTTAAAAGAGAACTTAGTAATAAACAACCTCATAACTATAGGCCAATCCGTGTATATACCACTAGCAGATTTTTATCTTCAGGATAGGAAAGAATTCAGGGGCGCTATTATAGGTAAACGTAATTCTTTTTTTAAGAATTTTGCTCTCGATATTGCTGAAAGAATATTACATAGGTCAGCTCTTAAAATGAAACAGCTATCTCTATCAGGAGACATAGATTATGTTCTGATAAAGGTTTCCAAAAATTAGTCGTTATACCCTGTCATCTCTCCAGCAAAACACCTGGATTCTTCCAAGGGCCTAATACCAGAAAATGATTTTTATACCAGAAAATGATTTTTTCGCAAGATACCTCGAGGTTTATGTTATTCCTTTTAAAGGAATGTTAGTTCTAACTCAGAAACAAAATGAATTATCTGCAATAATATTTCTGAATCCAAAGTAGAAATTTGATTCTATATTAAATGAGATACAGCGTCCACCTGATCCATTCATTTAGCTAGTTATACAACTAGTTATGCAACAATGCCTATTGAACTCGAGTACTCCCTCAATTCACAGATCCCATATGGATAAGGTAGACATATGCATAAGGTAGATAGATTCTGTTAGTAACGTAACTAAAGGTTATGTTTCGTTGGCAGGTAAATTGATTTTTATTCCTGAACTGTTCCTTAAGTTTTACCACAGTAGTAAATTCCGATGAAACAATTAAGGAAATAAAAATTAACAATTGATTGGAGGAAGTTAATTTGATTGTGCAATCAAGAAACAACCTCACCAATTGTTATCAGTTGTAGGCGTTACAATTTACGCGCACTACAAACTATAAAACAGCTTGCGAACAAAGATTTAAGAATTTATGAATTGTGAAGTTATTTTCAATCCAAACTCTGATACTTTTCTTATATTTATTGACTTTTCCATATTTTCTTCGGGCAGTATATCGTTAAATCATAGTCAGTGCTGCAAGTAGGATGAGAATAAACTTAGGCACTTGCTACAAGGAGTGCAAAGCGAGCAAGATAAAATGGTTTTTGATTTTCAAACATTACTTTTTCTAGACAGTACTTTAACCAGAAATTTCAATTAAAGCTAGTCATTTCTGGTACTAATGATCATTTTTTCACAGTGCTCGTCTGTCCAAACTCCTACTCCTTGTAACATACCTTTCCATTTTCCATCAGTTCTATCTACGCAGACATCTGTCATTGAATTAAAGTACGCCTCTGTTACTTCAGCATTATTAC
>JBHENS010000072.1:0-6120 GCA_046261955.1 Nitrososphaeraceae archaeon
CATTCAATATTATGGAAAGAAAGTTTTAGTCAGGGTAGACTTTAACGTAGCTACTGACAATGGTGCAGTAACTGAGGATTATCGAATTAGAAGTGCAATTCCCACTATTGAATATCTCACTAAGAGAGGAGCCAAAGTGATTTTGGCTTCCCATTTGGGGAGACCTAAATCCCGCGATCATAACAATTCACTTGCCCCGGTAGCGATAAGATTGAAGGAAATACTCAATAGAAATGTTGACTTTGTCGAAGATTGCATAGGTACACAAGTAAAAAGCAAGATAGAGAATCTTAGGTATGGGAATATATTGCTATTAGAGAATTTAAGATACTATTCTGAAGAGCAAAATAATGACCCTGCATTTTCAGAGTCCATATCATCCTTGGCTGATATATATGTAAATGATGCCTTTAGTACATCTCACAGAAAGCATGCTTCTACATACGGGGCTGTAAAAAATTTTGATATTCGCTTAGCAGGGTTTAGTTTGAAAAAGGAAATTGAATATCTTTCTATGATAAGATACAATCCAAGAAAGCCATTTACTTTGGTAGTAGGAGGTTCTAAGATTAAGGACAAAATTGGGGCCTTGGAAAATTTACTGCCAAAGGCAGACAAATTACTAATTGGGGGTGGAGCGGCTTATACATTTCTCAAGGCAAAGGGATTCAATATTGGTAATTCGTTATTTGATGAGGAACATTTTGATTGGGTGAAGGACGCACTTTCTTCCTATGGCGAGAAGATTTTACTTCCAGTTGATCACATAGTCTCCTCTGAGGAGAACTCATTTTCAACAGTTACTGGTGATATACCAGATAAAATGTGTGGATTTGATATCGGTAACGAAACTTCAAAGATTTATTCTTCAGAAATAGGCGGAAACGGATTTGGTACTGTTTTTTGGAATGGACCGATGGGAATGTTTGAAGTTGCACAATTTGCAGGTGGAACGATAAATGTAGCAAAGAGTATGGCTCTTGCTTTTTGGAGAGGAGCAATGACACTTGTCGGCGGTGGTGACACAATTGCAGCCCTGAAAAAATCTGCCGTATCGGAAAGCGAAGTGACCCACCTATCAACTGGTGGTGGAGCATCTTTGAGATTTTTGGCGGGAGATAAAATGCCGGGGATTGAAGCTCTTGAACGGGCTAACTAGATTATGAAAAATGGACTTTAATTGAATTGAGGTATGATATTTCTTCATTTTCTGCCCCAATCATAATTGTATAATCTCCGTTGGCAAGTTCATCTGAAGGAGTAACTAAAAATGTAACGTTCTTTGTTTCGCCTGAATTCATTGAAAATGAATCTTGGCTAAATGAAATCGATGAGTTGCCAAAGTTACCCGTACTTGTGAAAGTGGATGACGCAATCATTTTGAGGTTGACTTGACCTTTTGCCGATATCATCATAGGTATTTCAATAGTATCGCCTCTCTTTACATTGTACTCTTTAGAGCTAGTCTCCACAACAAATGATAGAGGTTTTGAACCATTTAACATGCCTAGTTTATTTTCTGTCCATTCTGAAAACCATATTTGGTTATTTTTTCCTATCGAAAACTGAAGAGCATTAGAAATCCCACAATTGCTTTCATTTGGAGCACAGGGAGCCCATAAGTTATTTTGTGTGGGTATCCAATACTCAACAAGTGTTCCATCTGTAGTGTTGAATCTTGCAATCTTGTTACCAACATGCTCATTGAACCAGAGATTTCCCGTTGAATCCATCTTTATCCAGTAAGGCAGTGTGTAGCTGAAATCTTTTGGAATATTAGCAGCGATTCTAGAAAGTGGTGAAGTACTAAATTCTGTAATTTTACCATTCGTTGAATTAACCATAAAGAATATGCTGGTGCCGTGATCAGTAATCCAAGGATTTCCTTTTTCATCTATAGAAATTCCTACGGGTGAATCAAGATGTTGGGGAAGCTCAAACGGAGTAAATGTTCTTGAAGATAAATCAAACTTGAACAATTGACCTTTAACTCCAAACGCAAGCATCGAAATCCACAGGACATTACGATCCCGATCTATCTCAATCGAGCCAGTACTGACAAGATCTGGATCTGTTCCTTTGAATGAAGATAGTGGTAGAGAAATATTTGAAATACCTTCGGATGAATTATTTTTCAAGTCTGATACATTTGCAAACCAAAGTGATTTTGATCTAATACCAGCAAAATAAATTTCATCATCGTTCAATACTATTGAAACAGGATAAACAGTGCCAAATCCTGAAGGACGTTCAGGGACCGGAAAGAAACTAAAACTATTACTATCTTGTTCATATCGCCAAATTCCATTTTGCTTTTCATCAGTAAACCAGATACCGCCTTTTGAGTCTGATTTCACATCCCATGTTTGTGAAATATCGGTCAGCTTTGAGCGACTATCCCAGACAGGAATTGTAAATTCCTGACTAGTGTTATCCTTAATATTGAACTTGCCAAGATGACCTAATTTTGTGGATATATACCATATTGAGTCATTTTCCGCCAGAATGCCGAGGGGCATCTCGCACTTCTGAGGGAGTGGATATTCAGAGATGAAAGAATTGCTATGCGGAGTAGAATTTATTCCACAAAATTGTGTTTGAAATTGCAAAATCGCCTGATTTTTTGAAGCATTCTCAAACTGAGAAAATTGATCTGTTTGGGCGAATAAATTATAGTTTTCACTCAAGTTAAAAACTGCCACAATAATCGCTATGGTAATGACGAGTATCAAACAGAGTAACTCAGCTTTAGCATTAGTTCGAGTCCTGAACATACTTAAGCGAATAGAAATATTAATAGATCTAATAAGAGTTTTTTCATTCACTTATGCATGAATAATTTAAATAATAAATGTAATTTTTCAGTAACATGAAATCAATTACAAAATATTTGACTTTCCATACTGAAAGGAGATTCAAATTGACAAATATAACGCCGGAGATAGAGAAAATCGTACACGAGTCCGCTGTTAATGAAGGTATTTGTCTGGTTAATTCGATGCATATAACATCTAGTATTTTTATAAATGATGATGAAATAGGTTTGCATCAGGATTTTGAGAAATGGCTTGAGAATCTAGCTCCCCATGCTCCCACAGAACAGTACTTGCACAATGATACTGGAGAAGATAACGCTGATGCTCATTTAAAACGTCAGATAATGGGCCGAGAAACAGTAATTGCCATTACAAAAGGTAAGCTTGATTTTGGGCCTTGGGAACAAATTTTTTATGGAGAATTTGATGGATGTCGCAACAAGCGAATCCTAGTCAAAGTCATAGGAGAGTAAATTCAAACCTTCAAGAACAGACTGGAAAAATTAAAGTTTCATTCACCATTACTGATGTTATCCTTTATCCATAGAGTCGATTGATTTATTAGATAAACGCTGGTTTTCGTATCTATGGAGTCGTATCGTATTGATAAAGATTCTCTAGGAGAGGTCAAAGTTCCATCTAATGCTTATTATGGACCATTCACGGTTAGAGCCTCTAACCAATACAAAGTAACAGGACAGAAGCCTCATCTAAACATGATAAAGGCATTTGCAATGATAAAACGTTCAGCAGCACTTGCAAACAGAGATTTGAACATTCTCTCTGTAGAAAAAGCTGATGCAATAGTAAAAGCATGTGATGAAATACTCTCGGGAAATTTACTGGACCAATTCATAGTTGATACAATCAATTCAGGCGCAGGAACAGCATTTAACATGAATATGAATGAAGTAATTGCAAATAGAGCCCTTGAAATTAGCAGTCATAGTATTGGAGATTATTCCTTCATAAATCCCAACGATGATGTAAATATGTCACAATCTAGTAACGATACTTTTCCAACAGCTATGCATATCGCATTATTGATGAATATGAAAGGAGTCACAGATTCACTAGGGTCACTTATAATGGCTCTTGAAAAAAAAGGTCAGGAATTTAGAGAGGTTATGAAAATTGGCCGAACGCACCTAATGGACGCAATACCAGTCACGTTAGGCGTGGAATTTGATGTCTATGCTTTTTCTCTTAAAAGAGGTCTAAATAAAATCATCGATGTATGCGCTGACCTAGAATATGTGGGATTAGGTGGAACTGCTGTTGGTACGGGAGCCAATACGCCCTCAGGATATGATAAACTAGTTATCAAGTATCTATCTCAGATATCTGGATTAAGTTTAAAACCTTCTCAGAATTATTTCTTTTCTTTACAAAGTAAATTTGACATAACAATGTGTTCTTCTATTCTGAGAAACATTGCAATTGAGTTAATAAAAATGTCAAATGATATTAGATTGATGGCATCGGGTCCTATAGCGGGATTATCAGAAATTACAATTCCAGCGGTACATGCTGGATCGTCTATAATGCCTGGTAAAGTAAATCCTTCACTATCAGAATGTCTTAACATGATTTGTTTTATTATAGTAGGAAACGATGTTTCGGTTGCTCTTGCTGCTCAGGCAGGTCAATTTGAATTAAATGTAATGTTACCTGGAATGATAAAAGACATGTTAGAGTCAACCGATATGCTAAAAAATTTTCTGTCAGTTTATGCAAGCAATATGATAGATGGATTAAAAGCAAATGAACAGAAACTTGCATCATTTGTGGAAAAAAGTCCAATCTTGGTAACTCTGCTCAATCCCCATATTGGATACCTCAAAGCATCGGAGATATACAAGGAGTCTATGGCGACCAATAAAAGTATTAAAGAATTGATACTTGAAAAAGGACTCATGACAAAAGAAGAGCTTGACAATGCCCTTTCAAAGAAAAATATTCTTGGTTCAAAATAATTTTGAAACACTGGAATAAATGTGATTTTGATTTGTTATCATCTGTAATGTCAATCATTTATCAGAGAATAGTAGTAGAACCAAGTTGATAAATAAAAGAATCTTAATCACACTTTCTTTTGGAATATTAGTCACCATGATTGTTTTCTTCGGTCTTCAGGATTCTCAAAATCGTCCTTCATTGTCTAGATTGCCAATTCCGCCAGATGTGGCGATTTTAAGAGTGGTAAATAGTTTCAACTTGTCAGAAAACCAGATTGAAAAGTCTCCTCAATATGTTTATGTAAAGTCAGACGGGAAGATGTATGAATCAAATCCCCAACTCAATGATGTAGGTAAAAATATTGGAATTACAGAGCCAACTAAGACTGGCGGTAGTCATTTTGCGTGGGAAATTAATGATTTTCAAAGCAAGCAAAAATATTACGTAGATTCAGTAATCGCCGAAATAATTTCCAATTCTAGTTATAAATGACTTAACTATTCTGTAATTAATTAGAATTTCTTAATTTATTATATGCCTCTTTGTTCACGGTGTTCACGATGTTCACATCTTCACACTGATTATTGCAGTGTTTACTTTAGTACTCGAAGCGACTTGACTCTTTTCGATATAAACCCGCCTCTACTTCCTTCAATATGGTTTTAAATATTATTAATTTCTGCTCTTGCTATGGATGAAAATGAATTACAGAAGACATTTGAGGAGTACAGACGGGGCCTTCATCATGCAAAGAAACAACTATTGGCTTTTAGTCAAGAATGCGATATTCATGCAGAGAAGGAAACAGAACTATTTAAGAAACAGGTATTGAAGAATTTCAGTGAAATGGCAGTTCATATGGAGGATATGTACAATAATGTAGAGTCTATATTAGTTGCCAACCATATTACAAGTGGAAAACTTGACGATCTTGTAGGTTTTATTTTCCAATTAAAGGAAGTTCAGAATAACGATGAATTTAAGAAACAGATTGCAAAGATTTTATCAAAGGATTATACGTCATGATTTAGAATCTTATTTTTAACATATTTTAAAGACTGAATGTACGGTTCTGCTCTATCAGAAACCTTTATTTTTGGAAATTTAGGTATCCTCATTAGAAACAAATTTACAGATATTTTATTAGAGAACCAATAAATGTCAAGACAAATCATGAGTATTGAATTTGTTTCTACCGGCTAAAATCATACCATGACGTTTGTGAAAAATGATGAATTTGGGTTTTATTAGCATAAAAAATCAAGAGCGGATAGATTAATTTTTATTAATCTATCACAATGTTGCGCTTATTGTCGTCTTGAATGTGTTTCTGCTTCTCTTGAAA
>JBHENS010000073.1:0-6044 GCA_046261955.1 Nitrososphaeraceae archaeon
GTCATTACGACCTTACTTTTCTAAATATTGCAATTGCATATGGCGGACAGCAGGAATTAGTTGACGCTATCCGAAAAATTGCTCATGATGTAGAAAAAAAAGAGCTACAAGTATCAGATATTAACGAACAATCAATCGATTCATATCTTTATACATCACATTTACCACAACCAGACCCCGACCTTATCCTGAGAACTTCTGGTGAAAAGAGGTTAAGCGGATTTCTGTTATGGCAGAGCGCATACAGTGAATTGGTCTTTATGGACGTTTTCTGGCCAGAATTTAGAAAGATTGATCTTATGAGGGCAATAAGGACATTTCAAAGGCGCCGTAGAAGGTATGGCAAATAGGAGAATATTGATATGGCTATCTTATTCCAAGTAGAATACCAATGCCACAACATGGTGATTATGAGCAAGAAAAAATAAGGTGGTTTTGTAGCAAGTGGATGGACAAGAAAGAATGGTTAGAGATTCATGGTTATTCTCCAATCTCGACGGATATTGATTTGGATGAAAAAAACGTTACAGAGACCAGTTAGTGCATATTGATTTTCAAATTGATAGATTTGTATGATTACTGAAAAATCTGCTGGTTTTGTCCTAATTTCTGATAATGATTCTCATAATCGCGATCGTTCTGTATTACTACTTCATTATGTATCAGGTCACTGGGATTTTCCAAAAGGAAACATCGAAATAAATGAAACTGAATTGCAGGCCGCTACCAGGGAATTGAAAGAGGAGACAGGAATAGAAAATTTCACATTGATACCAGGTTTTAGGTACGTATTAGATTACAAATACACTAGAAAATCAACTTTGATTTCAAAACAAGTAATTTTGTTTCTCGCCTCCACAAAAGTAAACCAAGTAAAAATCTCACATGAGCACATAGGTTATCAGTGGGCAGAGATTAACGCCTCAATCAAACAATTAACATATTCAAATGCAAAAAAAGCATTGGTTTATGCGATGAGATTTATAAAGGATCGCCCTTCAAACACAAATTACAAGAAAGGGGACTCTTAGCATTATGCCATGCGTTGAAACATGATTTAACGTTAAAATAATTTACAGGTGTAGCTGTGAATCATTTAAACAAAATACAATAATTTTTCTTATCTTCAGATTTCGTTTAAGCCGAGTAAGTTTGATATTGTCTTGCGTTTATTTTTTGAGTGTAAAATAGATCGACCAATTATTAGAAAGTTGCTTCCATTATCTATCGCCAATTTAGGGTTACCTCCTTGAATACCTACACCGGGGGAATAAATAGGAATTCTAGAAACGGATGAGATATACTTTAAAGTCTTCAAATGTGTAGCTCCTACTACAATTCCATCAACATTACTGTTTTTGGCGTACTTTAGGAATATCTCAAAGAGCGGCAAAATCCTACATTTATTTGATTTTCCTTGGATAACATTCAGTCCATATCCTTCACTAACATTTTCATGACTCATATAAGCAAGTGAGATAACTCCCATTCCAAGTTTGTGGGCAAAGCGGACAAGCGATTTTAATTGTTTTTGTCCAATTATTGGATTAACTATTACTGAATCAAAACCCATTGAATATAAATATCGTAACGTTACCTGATTGGTGTTACTGATATCATTTAGTTTTATATCGGCTATTGACAGCAAACCATACGAATGTATCACTCTGTTTATATTCGCAATGTCTTTTTTACCAAATGGTAGAATAAGATGAAAATTTATTTTGATGGCACACAAGAATGGATAAATGTTACTTATCAAATTCTTAATATACTTAAGATTATGATAGCGTGGTTCCAAATCTAGGGCAAGTATTATGAAACTTTTATTATCTGTGGAAATATGAGCAATGCGATCTCTATATGAGGAAACTTTATTCATCAACTTTCACTAATGGATGTGATCCAAATAATTTTATCAATTTTATGTAAATATATCCATGTTCCTGTATGTTGTTAGTAAATTTTGGATCTTCTGATCTCTGACTAGAATATTTAATGAAAGAGTAGTTAGGATTTTCAGGAATTGTTGCATAATAAAAATAAGATACTCCATCAGATTCAGCCATATTCAGAGCTGTCCCCAAAACATACTTCGACTTCTTTGTACTATTAAAAACAAAGAGAGGAAGGGGTGATTCTTCATAAATCATTTTGTAAGACGCAATTTTTACAAGGCTTTGGAAATTGCTCAACCTAATTGGTGCATAATTGGAGTTCTTTACACCCTTAGGCCTTCGCCAAAAAATCGGGGGGAATTTGTCAACTGAGATGATCGGAGAATACACCACTGATGGATTTTGTATGTTTTCTACTATTGACACATCTTCAATACCATTGGTATTTCTATATGCAAGATATTGGCCACCACTTGGATACTTTACGTAATAAATTACAGGTATATTATTTAGAAAATCGATTTGAGTCGCCAATAACTCATCTTTGGCGGATTTGAAGGAAAAAGTAAGAAGTGGAGTTCGTTCAAAGGCACAGACTAGCCTGCCAAAATCTTGAATAGTGGAAATTTCAATAAAGAAAGGTGACTTGATTTGCAATGCTCTACGTTCTAAAATAACATTATTAAAATCATGCGAATAAAGAGGCTTATTTAGACAAGCATTTGTATGGATAGAATGTTTTCAGAGACTTTTGAATTAATTTTTTGTTCGGCGATCTATTATATCATTTATCTCGGCTCCGGTTCCAATGAGGACAACTTCAACACCTAGTCTGTCCTCTATCTGCTGAATGAAATTCTTTGCTTGGGGAGTTAATTTAGAGTACTCTTTTAGGCCCGCACAATCAGGAAAGACAACATCTAATTTGGTAACGGCTATTTGCGTTGCACTGTTTATCGTTACCGATTTCTTGGCCAATTTCATATTAAATGGAGAGGCCCTCCTTTGTCTTCCCGTCACACTTCCATATTCTACCCAACCCAACTTACTAGCCTCATCAACTGTAATTTCATTTTCCAGTGGTCCACCACCCACACGAGTCACATATGCTTTAAAGACTAGTATAACGTCGTCGACCTTCTTAGGTCCTATGCCAACATCAGAACATATTCCCGAAGCAGTAACATCTTTTGAAGTTACAAATGGATAATCACCGTGGTATAATGACAGAAAAGTTCCCTGTGTTCCTTCTATGAGTACTGATTTGCCCCCATCAATTGATTCATTAACAATATCAGACACATTTCCAAGATAATTCTTTAACTCACTTACGTCCTTAGCCATCTTTAGGATTCTTAAGGCACGGTCAGAATTAGCCGGGCCTGTACCCGTTCCAGTAGTTCCTACAATTTTTTTGAGATGTGCATCTTCCATATCACGCCTTATGTGCGATTCCTCAATAATTCCACAATGATTATCTATTATTGTCCTGTTTTCTGCATTATACTTCTGTGATTCTTCTTTAAGGACTCCTGGTGTGACAAGTACTCCGGCACCTATCAAAAGTTTGGTATCAGGATTTAATACAGCGCTTGGCAACATCCGGACCTTAAAGGTTTGATTATTGTAAACGAAAGTGTGGCCAGCATTTGCTCCAACTCCACCCCTTACAGCTATTTTCGGTTTATCCTTTATGGATAAATATGCAATTATCTTTCCTTTTCCCTCATCACCATAAAAACCTCCAACAATAACTTTACAGGTCATTTTCTATTTCAATTAAATTACGAGTAAATATAAGGATAATCAAGTTCTCCTGAAACCTATTGTACGTAGAAAAACTAATTGAGTCTGAAATTTTTCATTGATACACGAGGATTAATCCTTGTATCATGTAGTCAAACTATAATATCCAATATTCAGATTATTATACGATGACACAATTTTATATAGTCGATTCGGAATAAACATATTATTTAAAATGGATTATACAAAGGTGTGTAAAGACATATTAGATCTGGATCCAAAAATTCGTTTTGCAGGTGTATGTGACGAATCTGGCGAGATCAAATTCGGAGGGCAACGCGAAGGACTGGCAAACTTACTAACCGCTGAAGAAACGAAGAGGTCAAATTTGCAGGCACTTGCTAGGTGGGGATTGCGCAATTCTCTATCTTCTAAAGTCGGCAAAGGAAAATATGCTATGGCAGAATACGAGAAGATAAAACGCATTACTGCTCCTCTGGATAACGATCATCTCCTACTCGTTACAACGGAAGTAGATGCTGATCATCAAAATATAATAAGCAAAGCCCTAAGATTAGTTCAACAATAATATTTAACCTGGTTTTCCGTTTTTTTGTTTATTTTAGAATAATCTGGTCGTCATCCTACTACTTTATCCATCCATGTTCATGCTCTCTATGGTCATGTGATGCTCCGACACCTGTCACTGCACCCATATAGTCACCATACACGGCAATTATGTCCTTCAAATCTGACAACTCCTTGAGAAATTCTAATGTTAATTTATTGTTGAAAGCATAATGGGTCCCGCTATCGTGTATAGTTGGGTTCATCCCAGTTTTGCTAATGATGTAAGTTCGCATTTCTTCAGAATTTGTTTCTGGTTTTGTAAAAACTTCAATCATATAAAACGGATCCTTATTAGGGTTATTTCGTCTTCGCATCATCAAATCATGAATGAGTTTAGGATGAACCTTTGGAAGATGAATTTCATACAATGTATGAAGACCTTCAAAGACTCTTCTTATTTCACTCAGTTCTGACAATTCTGAATTCTATAATATTATACCATTCTAGCTATATGAGCATTTTTAACAACCGCGGTTTCGAGGATTTTTTTTCTTTTGTATTTTATATTACTCCAGCCAGGCATTAACAACGAAGTGCTCCTGCCTTTATCAGCTGTATAAATAGTTAAGAGCCAAAACATCATAGATGGAACTTCAAAAGACCATTTGTAAGAGCACATCAAATTCTATACTGAGACTTTTCAGGTGATGTCTAGGTACAATAAATTAAATATGTTAATGATAAACTGAATTCATGATTTTCTACTATGAGTAACAATTCTAGTGATGGCGATATTAAAAACTTACTTTTTATCATAGCAAACCTTCCTGATTTTCTAAAGTTTTCGATTTGCCGAACAAAGGTAAAGGAGTTGGTTGAAATGACTGAATCGGAAAAAAAAGAGACCATGATTAGAAGTTTAACTTCCATCAATCTGATCAATGAAGATAAGCTGGTTAAGTTAACTAAAACATGGATGAAAGTTATCTCAGAAATAGAACCCGATGAACTAACAAAGATTTTGCATAGTTATCTTGTGATCTTAGATAGTGTCAAACTTTTCGATAAATTAGATCCAAAATTGATATTGAATACTTTTTCTTCGCTTGAACAAGCTGAAAGGGATAAACTACTGGTTTGTATTAAGGAGGCATTATTTCTTAACCCTAATAGAGGGCAAATTATGAAAAATATTCCTACAAACCTTGCTAAAGTTATACTCAATTAGGTGTTTCAGGATTTTCAGGATTCTTTTTCAATTCCTCGACCTTGTCTAAGCCAAAGAATCCTCTTTCATATTTTTTTAGTGCTTTCCTGTGCTCTGGTAATGACATGTCTAAATGCATCTCATTAATCACCATAACCCCATAAGTAGTCCATTCTTTCCAACAATCCCCACAAGACGGATACTTTAATGAAGAAGGGTCTTCAATTTCACTTTCTTCAAATTCTTTGCCACATTTCAAGCAATTCATTTACAGTAATGGCACATAAAGCATATTTTATTGTTTTATTTCAATAATCGTGGAATTGACATATTGTCATCATTTTCTGTAGCTGTGATTCCTTTTAATATGGTCGCGCATGACCTCCATACCTTCAAATTTCATATCACACTGTTTACATTCGTAAGTTTTATTATCATGAGTAATTTGAAAATGTTTCATCAATTGTTCTAAAGTCCTAAAACTCTTACCACAAAACTCACAAGTATTTTTCTTTAACAAACTAAATTTGTTAAACTTTAACATATAAATTGGATTAAATTTTTAGTATTTATATTAATGCTAATTCCCTACTAACAGGACAAAGTATAGCTGACTATATTGT
>JBHENS010000074.1:0-5838 GCA_046261955.1 Nitrososphaeraceae archaeon
GCCAGGTACATACACATCAACAGGGACAATTCCATCTACACCTGGTAGCACGTTATAAGAATCAATGTAAAGTCCTCCTGTAATTGCACAGGCGCCCATGGCAATAACATATTTTGGATCTGGCATCTGATCATAAACCATCCTTAACCTTGGAGCCATCTTTCTTGTTACAGTGCCTTGAACAACAATCAAATCACATTGTCGTAGTGAACCAAATGCCTCAATTATTCCAAATCTTTCAACATCGTATCTGGGACCTGAAGCTGCTCCAAATTCTACACTGCAGCAAGCAGTTTCTAAATGGACTGGCCAGAGTGACCAAATTCTTCCCCAGTTAATTGCATATCCTAATGGAAGGTCCAACGCTCTTGTAAGAACGTCCCCAAGTTTTCCAACCAGGAGATTAAAATTAGTCGGATTTACTAGATCTTTGATCATTACTGAATCTCAGCCTCCAATTCGAGTATAACTTGTATTACGCATTCATCCTATATTATCTATTCGAGTCGAAAACTAGTAACGTTGAATTGAATTTCTATACTAGAAATATGAATCCATCTACAATGACTGTAGAAAAGTATGACTGTAGAAAAGTCTGTTTGCACGTTCAGTTAAATTAAACGTATAAAAGTAATTGATTGATAATCTTCAGATTATTAGGTTTTTAAGCAATGTCGTTCAAGCTATTGATTGTAGCAATTAAATGCTTATTTGTGAGATATCGACGATGTCTTACATTCTAACATTAAATTCTACGCTTTGACCGATATGGAAAAAATAAACAAAAAGAAGTTAAAAATAATGATTGTTGAAGATGAAGAAGATATTTTGATACTCTATAAAGATTTTCTCTCAAGTAAAGGACATGATGTGACCACTACATACCTCAATGGTGATGATATGATTAAAGAGATCGATAGTGTAAAATCCGAGATATAATTGATAGACTATAGATTACCTGGTAACAAGAACGGAATTGAGGTAGCCATTGAAATTTTGATCAAATTTCCTACAGCGCCTATATTATTCATAACTGCGTACGAAAATTTACAAAAGGAGATTTCAAAAAATCCAATTTTCTATGACAAGAATGTTCAGGTACTTTTGAAACCTGTGAAGCTAGATAAAATTGAAGATGTTATGGTTAATCTGATGAATAAGAAGCAGATCAAATAAATCGAAATGTTTCTGTGAGAAATTTCATTGATGAACCATTCCTTGAAAACAAAAAGAACAAAATAAAAATTCAAATTAAATCCATCTATAAAATGAGTTTGGTTCTCGATTCTATCTATAATCTCTAATGACTATTTCCAGGACGGTATTGTTCTTTGGTCGCATACCGAGTATAATAGTAATTCAACTATAATGTACTGGATATGCACTTTATCTATTATCTTAAATGTGACTTCAATTGATAAACCTGAAATTCATCCTTGGCATAAAGAATCTATAGTAACGGGTTTTCCGATCATCTATACGCTTCCTTCACGTAAGTTTGATTTGATTTGTCTAGTTCGAAATTGTAGACTCTATAGGCAATTCTGTGTAGACGCACTTAAAATTTCTCTCAAATTGACATAATAAATCAATGTTTAAATAGAAATTTGTTGAATTTGAATCGTCATCTATTTTTCTGATAGTAGATGGCCACTTCCGATTGGCTGGTACCCATTTGTTGTGACAATAGGCGCCAGCCAATTACTAATAAATTTTTAGGGTTGACATAAAAACTTGTTTTCTATTTTCATACTTTATTTTGATTGGCTTTCGTAATATCTCTACTGAGCTTTGCGACTTGTCTAACGGTATGAATTTGAATGTCATCACTCCTCTTTATAAACTGCTTGTGGTTGGGTAGCTTCCCTACCGATACTCAGCGCCTTCTTTCCTTATCGCAGAACAGAGATACTCAAACCCTTATTATTTAGTGTCTCGGCTACTTTTCTGGTTGTTTTTAGCTTTTCAAATAATCCCATCTCGTTATATTCTATATTCGTTACCCCGATAATTGTTGGATCAATTATATCAACAGATAAAGTATCTCCCCGAAAGTCAAATCCAAGAGCTGTGCTTTCATTCTTTTTATACTAATCCTTCCACTGGACCACTTTACAAGGTTGGCAATTTTATCTACTAAAGGGGATATGTCATTTTCGAAATTCTTCTCCTCTGTCCTCTGTCAATTGCCGTAGGCACCCGTCAGAGAAGCTTATTCCATTGTCTTTGTTTTGTCTTGAAGCTGAGTAGAGATAATAAATTTGCCATTGATTTTCCATTTTGCACTACCTATTTCCTTACCTTCAGGTCCTGTTACTTTGGGCATATCAATTTCTAGATTGTCAAAATCGTATGTAACTTCCATATCCTTTCCTGTCAACTTGTCAACAATATCTCTGACAACATCAGACCAATTAGAAATGCTTCTATCATCATTTTTATCTTTATTTAAGACTTTTGAAGCTTCCTGTTTTAGATTTTCCATGTAAAGTCTTACTCCACATTTTATTTAACGCTTGTAGTGACGTTACGTTATATTGAAAATATTAAACGTTCATTTCTATATCATTACTATTTTTAATATCTAGTTGTGCTGGACTAGTTTAGTCTTAAATTAAGTATACGATAAATTATCATTTCAAAGGTAACGTAACCACAAAAGTTGCTCCCTTTGAATTTGGATTATTATAGGCTTCTATCTTACCTTGATGTGCTTCGACAATATTCTTTGAAATATATAGTCCTAGACCAAGACCTTTCTCAGACTTTGTCTTAAACTTTGTAAATAAGTGAGGGATTATTTCTGGATCTATACCAGGGCCGCTATCCTTTATAATAAAAACAGCTTGATTTACTTTTTCTTTCTGTTTTACACTTATATTGACTGTGCCCTCATTTGTAAATTTCACCGCGTTATTTAGCAAGTTTGCAAACACCTGAAATATTTTTTCCTTGTCTGCTGTAATGTTGATTTTTCCAATCGGTTTGAACTCTATTCGAACATTTTCGGATTTTCGTAATTCTAATTGTTGACTGACATCTTTAATCACATTGTTAATTTTTAAGTTTAAATCGAAAATTGTCTTGTTAAGTGTCATCGTTTGAGATTCTATTCGAGCAATACTAAGCATGTTACTTACAAGTGAATATAGTCTCTCAGCGTTTCTCGATATAGCCTCCTCATATTGTTTGTTCCTTTCTGGGAGATCTTTGAGCATCTCCGAATAACCTATAATCGATTGAGAAGGTGTCCTTAATTCGTGGGCAGCAAGATTGATAAATTCCTTCTCCATGGCGTCATGCTCCTCGAGTTTCTGGTAGGAGTATAAGAGATTCTTGTTTGCCTCCCTTAATGAATCGTACAAATCAGCCTGTCTCCAAATAGTATCAAAAATAAAATTATAAGACTCGGTACGTGATTTGCTAGTATGGAAAGTGGCATATCCAACAGCTTCTATGAAATTATCTTTATTATCGTCTTTCACGTCTATTATCAATACCGATTTTTTATCTACTATCAAAAACGTAGTCTTTATTTTATGGGTCTCAATAGTGGTTGGAACTATTGATTTTATTCTGAATTTGGTATTATTGGCAAATGATTCCGAGTGAAGAAAATCAACTTGTGTTTTATCGTTCTCATAAGTAGGAATTACCAAACTGACATTAACATTCTTTTTTTCTGAAGCCTTTATTAACATAGATATTATTCCTCCTCTTTGATTTCTTTGCAGTGCCTTTGGAGTTGCTATTATCAGAGAAATTTCAGATTTTGCAGAGTTAATGAGATTCAAGTAAGTTCTACGAATTTCGAAAGGATCTGATAAGACCTTAACTTCTTCTGGATCCACTCCCACCTCTAAGCTCGATATCTTATCTTGTTGAATGGTAGCGTTATTCCACAGATTTTCAAAGATATAATTCTGTTGCTCCACCATTCCATGGTCATCATTATAAATTTGATTTGATAGAAAATTATTTCCGGAGGATTGTCCGAAATATTCTTTATCACTTAACACAAAATTTCCAACAATCTTGTCTAAGTGACGGACATCGGCAAACTTCTTTAATTCTTTACATGAGTTCAAATTCTCCTTTGTAATTTCTGTTATATATCTAATTTTTATCCCCTTGAGCTTTGCTTGTTGACAAGCTTTTCTTATTCGTGCAGTAAGTGTGAAATCTGGTAATGCAGAATCACCGCAGACACTCAAGTTTTTTTCTGCATTTGATATCACATCAGTGATGATGTCCGACTGCTTTCTGTTAGTAATCATCTGGGTCTTTTCTTGATACGGTGAAGACATCCAGTACTTCTAGCTCATAATAAGATTTAAACCAATACTGTTTAGTAAAATCCCCAAATATTTGAAGATCTAAATTCAAAACTGCAAGTATTTGTTATCAATTGCAAAAGCCAGATTAGGTGAACCTGTTGACAACGGAGCCTAGATTTTTATTTATGTATAAATAATCTGATAGAATGGCCGATTCATTAATAATTTATGAAATTGTCATCGCGAGTTTTGTTTCCCTAACGGGGTTGCTATTCTCTGTCAGACGCAAGTATTATAAAATGAGGCCATCTAAGAATTTTGCAGATGCGAAAACAAACATAAGCTGGATGAAATCTGGATTCTAAATTAATTATCGATGTTGGAAGATTTACAATTCTCATTTTTCAATTCTTTTAACTACTCTCTTAAATGCTAACATTTCTTAAGATTATTGGATGCCATTTCATTTTATCAGATGTTTTTCGATTAATATGATACGTATTGGTTTTAATTTAATCTCTACTAATCAGCCGATTTGTTTATTGACTTTGATTCCTTCTCCGAATTCTCTCTTCCTAGTATTATCCAGCGTTTCTTTATGAAAAACAGGACGAGACTGCCTACTATGAAAGCCATCGTAGCCAAAACAACCAAAAAGCCTAGAGGTATTTGTGTGATATTTTCTAGATCTATACTATTCATACCATATATTCCCGCAATTAGAGCAAGAGGAAGTAATATGACAGTAAAAATTGTAAGGAGTCTCATCGTTTCGTTAATTTGGAGTGATACCTTTGCTACGTATAGCTCTCTAATGGAATTAATAGTACCCTCATATGACTCTACAAAATCAATCAATTGTGTTATATCATCATAAACGATTTCTACGTATTTCACATCCTCTTTGTCCTTTTCAATATGTAAGAGAAAATTGATGGTATTCCTAACATGCCAAAATTGTCTCCGTAACATTATTGCCTGTCTAGATAATATGTCTATACTTTCGAATATTGTGGTAAAGGTCGGACAAAAGACCTTCTCTGATACTCATTTACAGATAATTCTAGGGCTGTCAGAAGCTGCTCGTATTTGGTAACAAGTCCTGCTAATATATTATAATACAATGCATCTATGCGTGTCTGCTTTATACTTTCATTTTGAATTTTAAATAATCTTTCTACTATTTGTTTAAGGTTTATGTCGGCGGAATGAATTGTTATTAGCCAGTTTTTACCAAGAAATAAGTATACCGCCTCTACAAGCAAGGTTTCTGGGTCTTTATTTTTCATATCTACTATGACTGTAAAAGTGTGGTTTTCTAGCTGACGAATCTCTGGCCTCTTTGATTTATTGATACACGTCTGAATAGCTTCATCGTTCAAGTTAAATTTTTTGGCGAGCTTGTTTAGTTCTTTATCCTCGGTATCAATTAAATCAATCCAAAGATTATATCCTCTTTCTAAATCTTCAATAGATCCATCTACTTTCACTTGATCCTTGTTATAAGACAGGATAGTACTCAAATTAAATCGTCGGTTTTATTATTATCAACAAAATATAA
>JBHENS010000075.1:0-5757 GCA_046261955.1 Nitrososphaeraceae archaeon
ACTCTATACAGTTGGCCATGGGATGTCATTTTCCATCTCAAACAGATACTCACTTCTCAACTAAGACTCGAGAACAAAGTCCCTAATGGAGTCAAAGTTATTGGTAATAATCCCGTATATGTGGACAAGACTTCAATAATTGGTGATGGCACTATACTTGATGCAACCGTTGGAGGAATATATATTGGTCCTCAGTCCACAATTTATCAATCTTCAATTAATGGTCCAGTTCATGTTGGAGAATATAGTCAAGTAAAGCCGTATTCGATAGTCGGCAATTCATACATTGGTAACAATTGTCGTATGGCTGGAGAAATAGATTCTTCAATAATTCTGGATTATAGCAACAAGTCTCACCTTGGATATTTGGGTCACTGTTATGTGGGTGAATGGGTAAATATCGGGGCCAATACAGTCACCTCTGATCTCAAAATGACCTACGGGACAATTTCAATGAAAGTAGGCAACGAAAAAAAAGATACAAAGACAATTAAGTTAGGTTCTTTTTTTGGCGATATGTCTAAAACATCTATAGGCACAAATATTTATTGTGGAATGAGAATTGGTGTCTCTTCACATATTTACGGAAATATTTTTAATGACGTTCCTTCCTATGTGATTTATGGCCAAGGTATCGGATCTGAAAATGCAGAAATGAATATTTCTTCATCAATTAAATTTCAAAAAAGGATGATGTCAAGAAGGAATGTCAGTATGTCTTTAGAATATGAAACTATGATGAAAACACTTTTTGAAATGACAAGCAGCGAAAGAAAAAAGTATGACGTTTGCTCAAAAAGATTTACTATACGATAGTTACAAGTAGTCTATAATTTGTTTCTCTCTCCAAAGACCAATTCTTTGATGTAACCACGGATAGAAATTTGCATCACCATTCTCAAATTCCTTTTTCACTATTTTTACAATCTTCTTCGATACAGTCCCTGGTTGACCGTAAATCTTTCTTTTTTTCTTGAGTTCAAGCCCGAGTCCTTCTTTTCTGTTGAATGCCTCATCTATTAAAGTAGTTATCCATGAGGAATTTACTGGAGGAATTAGTATATTGCCCCGAGCATCAAAAATGGTTTCTGGTCTGTCCGTATTTAGCCTAACTGTAAGTGATAAAACATTTGGAAAGTACAATAATTCTTCTTGCATAGAACCCGAATCTGTCATTTCCGCCCAACAATGTCCACTATCCAGAAATTCTATTACGTGAGAATATTCTTTCCATAATGGAGTAATAATAAATTTATCTGGATGATCTTTTGCCAGATTCAGTAGATTTTGTTCTAGATGATATGATCTCAGAGCCGATTTCATTGCATTTAACATTATAAGAACTAACTTGTAATCCGTATTTTTTATCAAATATGATATACTCTTAATTATTGATGAAAATCTATGCTCTGTAAGATTTTCTCTTCTATGAATATCTAGTCTAATCCATTCTCCTGTTTCTAGTTTTGGGTAAATATCAAACACGCTAGTTTTTGGTTTATTTTTTCTCTTGATCTCAATTGCATCTACGACTGAATTGCCGACTACGTGAATAAACTCTTCTGGATATCCTTCACGGACTAAATTGTCCTTGTTGAGTTGTGTTGGTGCAAAGAAAAATTGCGTTCCTGCAGAACATATCCAAGTGTCTATTTGCTCAGGAAATGGTTCCTCTCTTGCCACAAACCACCTCCCTTCAAATTGTGAATCTACAAATTTTTCAACACTGGATTTAGTTGGATCCTCATTAACCTTAAGGTACTTTATTGATTCAGGGCTCATGGACCGTAGTCCTGCTTCATTTTGGGCTACTTTTTGACCCATCCCAAAGACCCATGCCAGTGGGGCTATACCTGCAACTAGGGTATCGCCGTGAACTATTGGTAACAGTTGTGAGGAATTTCCAAAGTTCTTTTTCAAATACCTACCAAACGAACCAAACTTTAAAATTAATTCGCTTGCTTTTTCCATCAAGTCTCCTCTAATTTGAAGATTACATGCAATGTGATCTTGTAATTCAAATTCTTGAATACCAAACCCTAGCAGCTCGTCAAAGTGCTGCCCAGTATCTATTACAAACGCCGGTAATTTTTGTTGTATTGCTTCTATCATCACGGGTGCCTGTTTATAAAAATCAGGCTTTGTTCCAATCACAACTGAAAGTACAGGGCTATTCAAATCATGTGAAAGCTTGTAGATATCATTTAGAACATTATGAAAAATCTCAATTGGAAGAATTTTCCTTTTAAAATAAATATTTCGTATCGGTACCTTTTCACTCAAAAGCTTTCTTCCCCAATAGGTCGCCTTATTTTTCCTTCTCTCATAAAAACAATAATTCCCATTACGACAATTCCAATTCCCGCTGCCAATAACGCGTATGCTAGTGGAACGATTCCAGGAACGAAGAGTATTTGTGGTATTTTTGAGATCATACTCTGAACTACAATATTACCAATTATCAGAACAATACCTGATATACAAAGTATAATTCCAATTTTCCTTGATCCATAGTTTTTAACCAGCCCATAGGTAATTCCAGCCAGTATTATCCCAGGTGCTGCAGATATCGACACTACCTGAATTAGTACTCCTTCTGGTTGAACTACTATATCGGGACCTTGAGATTGTGGTCCAATTAGAAAAGAAATAAACGAATACATGAGAAGTACGAACATTACGACTAATCCTAAACTGGCTAACGATACAGAAGTTTCGAGTTTTACCATTATATATCGACTTGAATAAATTTAGTATTATTTTTACTTAATTCCTATTACATCTCCGAATTCTTTTCTGGCAGCAGTCCCCAAAACTTGTGCAGATTTTTCTGGAGAAACATGATTAACGTAAACACCAAAACCTCTCTCCAGACCTGACCAGTTATGGAGTTGCGGGTAAACTTCTATATGCCAATGAATCTGCCGGCTATTTTTCTTTTCTGGCGATAAATGAAATATCAGATTAAAAGAAGGTTTTTGCAATGCCTTGTCCATTCCTCCCAAAGTGGATCTCAGGATTAGCGCAAGGTCCGTGAACTCTTTTTGTGAAATCTTTGAAAACGAGGTTGTATGTCGTTTCGGGTAAATCCAAAATTCATAAGGATAGATTGAAGCCCAAGGCGAAATAGCGATATAGCTTTCGGTGTCTAGAATTTGTCTTGGACCACCGGTCTCTGTTGAAATTATGTTGCATGCAGGACAATTTCCATTTTCATTCAGATATCGATTAGAGGCCTCTGCTTCAGATTCAATAATTGGCGGTATCGTTGAAAAAGTCATCAGATGAAAATGAGCATGCTCAATATCGCTTCCTGATAAGATCCCACTATTTACGAATATGGAAACATAAGTTACACTCTTCTTCGTGTAGAGATGACTAAGGTAATTTTGTAATACTAACAGAACATTCGACCATTTTTCAATAGATAGCGCGGGTAAATTTTCTTGATGATCCGGTGTCGCCACAACAATAAAGTGATACCCGTAGGCTGGTTCGCTATAGAGAGGCTTGTCTCTGTAGTTATTTTCGTTCATGGATGAAACAACTGGGTTTGAATTTGGAAAAACTCTTACATCCCAGTTTTCAACAATGTTTTCTTCATTATCAGATAATCGTTGAAGCATACCTTCCTTCACTACAAGCGACAGTACGGATGGGGGTGTCATACTTTCATTTCCAGGACAATATGGACATTGTTTAGTATCATTTTTTACTTCATACGAATCAGGAGGAAGAACTACAAATTTTTCAAGGATGTAGTCTTTTCTAAGTTCTGCCAACTCGATATTCCTAAAAAATCCTCCAATTACCTTTAATTAAAGGTTCTGTGATCTTGGTCGTTTTTATTGACCGAGTTTAGATTTTTTTTGGGGTCATTTAATTCAAAGTTAGAATATTCAAATTTTAGAAAATAAATGTAGCATATTCATACTGCACATTTGCCAGGCAATTCTGGCGGGCTAAATGAAATAGCCATACTTTGATGCTCCAATAATCTTGTGTGATCTTGATTCCCTCACTATTATTGAGCTCTCAGGGACGTATGAATAGATAGGAACCTGATATACTGTGCCATAAATCAAAACGAGTATGAATTCGTATCTCCAAAGTAGATATTTTTCTGTGTCGCTCATTATACTTGGCAGCCCGATTAAGGATTCGGTCTTTGTGCTGGCCAACTGTAATTTTTCATTCCACTGTGGATACGTTGCCCAAAGCTGATCCGCTGACATGGGCCTATTTCGTGTATACAGAACTTGGGGCTTGTATGCGACTATCATACCAAGAATAACCATGGCAACGCCAAGAAGAAAAAAACCATGTGTACTACGATTTATTGCTTCAAAATTCAAGTAACCAATTGATGCTTTATAGTACAAGGGACCCAGTGAATTGGAAAAGACAGATGGTATCACAATACTTCCATAAATCAGGACTATACCTAGGCAGGAAATAGCCACTGGGACGATACCCTTCAATAAGATTGAAATGAAAATGACTATCAGTATTAGAATAGTGATAACGTGCAAAAACTCAAAAATCCCTGGGTGGATATCAAATAATGATAATGAAAGGTAAACATGTATGATAGTTAGTAACAGTATACCTAATATTGCAAATCTAAGAAATGTTCTATCATTGCTTCTTAGCCATAAAAGCCCGTACCTCATGTATAATATTGCAACTAGAAATAAATAAATTTTGATTTTACCATTTTATTTTTGGTGCTAAATTGACTGATAACACGAATGTTTTAATTAATAATGAATTGCTGGTGAGGTCGCTTGTGGCAATGCCCAGCAGCCTAACTTTGCAAAGGTTCCAACAGTTGTGCGAGATTACGAGTAAGACAACCACAAAGGAATTGGTGGAATATCTCATTAATTTAGGAATAGGGGAATTCTCGGACGATTCTGTCGCTTTTTCAGAGAAAGACAAACTAGACACAATTCTTTTGGCTATGAAACAAGGCTGCGATCCGGAGCGTTTATCAAAGAAAATACAATGGAACGATTTTGAGTTATTTACGTCGTTGCTGATAGAATCTGCTGGATATTCTTATGAGAGAAATGTCGTATTCACCAACCCTAGAATTCAAATAGATGTAATTGGCTTCTACCGCAAAATCGCATTATTAATTGACTGCAAACATTGGATGAAAATCTATGATTTTAATATCTCAAAATTTTCCTCAAACCAGATTAGAAGGGCGGAAGTATTTCTAGAGAAAAGGAAAGACGTTGAATCAGCAATTCCAATTATAGTGACATTGCATGAGTACAATTACAATTTTTTTGACAAGATTCCCATAGTCCCAATTTCAAGATTCAAAGAATTCCTCCAAAATTTTCCTTTATATCTAGATACACTACATTTCATTCAAAACAAGTAGTATAGTTATTGGTACTGGACATAAATTCCCAAAAATAGTATCAAAAGTATGCTTTGCGATACTTTGAACCCCTGATTTGACCAATACTCCATGTCGAGCCAAGAGCAATGTAGTTTTAAGTCTTCTGTTCGGAATAAATGGTAAAATTATATACCTAGTTTTTATTTATGTCTTTGAAATCGGATGAAGAAATACATTTACATTCTTTTGAATGTAATTTTCATTAGCGTTTCTGCTCTCCCTCTATCTAATGCGCAAACAGCCCCAGCGACAAATGCTACTTTACAGACTGCCAATCTCACAGGGACTACACAGACTGGCAATCTCACAGGGACTACACAGACTGACAATATCATGGGAAC
>JBHENS010000076.1:0-5658 GCA_046261955.1 Nitrososphaeraceae archaeon
CCTTATGGTATCAATAGCATTAAATTGATTGCAGTTTTTTATCACTGATATTACCATTTCATCCTTATTTCTTATGAACATTGGGGTAATTTTCTAAATTTCTTCCTCATCTTTAAAGAGCAAAGATCTAGGAACTTAATCATACACCTTATGGTATCAATAGCATTAAATTGATTGCAGTTTTTTATCACTGATATTACCATTTCATCCTTATTTCTTATGAACATTGGGGTAATTTTCTAAATTTCTTCCTCATCTTTAAAGAGCAAAGATCTAGGAACTTAATCATACACCTTATGGTATCAATAGCATTAAATTGATTGCAGTTTTTTATCACTGATATTACCATTTCATCCTTATTTCTTATGAGTTCAAGGATAAATCTGCCTGTCAGTGTATCTATCTCTTATTATGATTGCTTTAGTTGGGCATGTCTCAGCTGCATTAAGTATTGATTCAAAATCATCACCAGTTTCTGACTTTACCGTTGCTTTTGGATTGAATATTTTGTTCTTGTCTACTTCGAAAACATTTGGAGCAAGTGTTTCACAGCTTCCAAAAGCCATACACAGGCTAGGTTCAATAGTTATATGGTAACGACCTTTCGTTTTTCCGAAAATTTTTCTTATCGATGATCCCCCTTCTGATTTGACATCCACTCCATTTCTTTTACCTTTTCTTAGGTATGTATGGTCGTAGTTATCATGACTATTGTTATGATCTGAATCAGAATAAGCAGTATTGCTTTTAGCACGAGATGAGAAACTGTTAACTAGCTTCTCATCATATTGTTTTCTT
This sequence comes from Nitrososphaeraceae archaeon, assembly GCA_046261955.1. GTDB lineage: Archaea > Thermoproteota > Nitrososphaeria > Nitrososphaerales > Nitrososphaeraceae > TA-21. Next base: position 799 of record JBHENS010000076.1, read on the forward strand.
TTATCTTTATCCGAAAGAACTTCAAAAGCAGCATTTATTATTTTAATACTATTCTCAGATACAGGCGAACTATTTCTATCTGGATGATATTTCAAAGCTAGACGTCTATAGGCGGCTTTAATTTCTCTATATTTTGCATATTGTGGAACTCTTAAAATCGCATAATAGTTCATAATATCATCAGATAGCATTTAACATCGAGTATTAGATGGTTTTAATCTTTTTTAAACTTTGTATTCTAATGAAATGACCTAAAATTTAGAAACGCTTGAGCCTTGCTTGTGGGTCGGGTATATCTGGTAACAATAAGTCGGGTTCGGTGCGAGTGATAATACTAGCACTCTAATTTGAGAGCTCGTTGTTTTTTATTTTATTGTATTCTTGACTCTATCATCGGAGTTTTTAGAAGCTCTCCGATTTCGTTATGCATCTTTAACAGATTGAATCCTTTTTCGTTGGTCTTGTAGACGTGTGAACCTTCTAAATATTCCAGTAAATTATTTTCAATAAGTAGAGTAAGATATTCCTTTAATTGAGCGTAACTAAGAAAGGCTTTATACATGATTTTTGTTTTTGTTGCACCACCGTTTGCAGCTTCTAGAATCATTGACACTATTTCTGTTCTGCTTCTGTATTTCATATATTAGAACTGGTAAATTTACTATATTAAGATGTTGACACAATAATCTAGAACAAAATGAAATCGCATAACTATGTTTAGGATTTAATCACAGATTAATGAGAAGACAAGAAGACAATGAAACCAAGTTTGTTATATGAAATCTGACAAATTATCGAAAATTGTGGAAATTTATTCTAATCGCTCATATACCATGAGGCGAGTATGTATCGAGGGCAGAAAATTCCACCAGTTATCATGTGAGTAACCAAGATGGATAATCTATAACTAAAAAATATAGCATATATTTAATATTGTAGCCAAGGCAAGCTGCGTTACCGAAGTCAAATATTCTATATTGAGAGTAGCCGGAGTATCAGACATACGATGGTGAGGGTTATATTCAGAACCTCCGTCATGAAGCCCTATTACTGTAATACCTGCAGCTTCAAATGGAATAAGGTCTGTTCTTCCAAATGCGCTCAATGAACCTTCTAAATTTGTGTATTTTGGGGCTATCTCTTTGATAAACTCCCCTACTTCCTTTGAATATTTGTCGTTTATTTTGCTTTTATCCCTTGATCATACTCAATAGCCACTTTACCTAATCCGAGAGAAGGATAGCCAATCATGTCCAAGTTTATTACTAAGTCTGGCTTTATATCGTTAGCCTGTAGATGTTTTACAAAGGCTGTCGATCCCCACTGCCCTTGTTCCTCGCCAGGGAATAAAACAAATTGTATATTATTCTTCAAATTAACCTGAGTAAGAATTCTTGCTAGTTCTAAAACTGCAGCCACACCACTGGCATCATCATCAGCCCCTGGAGCTCTTGCATTGACCTGACTAATATCTTGCATTCGGCTATCGTAATGAGCTGTAATTAAGATAAGGTGATTCATGTCATCGTATGGTGATGTTGAATTATCATTATTACAAATGATATTTTTCAAATCGTAACTTGATCCTTGATCTATTTGAGTAAAATTGTGTAAGTAGACGCTGCCACTGCATACACTCTGGAGTTCGCTTTCAAGCCAATATGTTACATTTTCAATGTATACAGATTTAGTATGCCGTGTGTTAAATGACGATAGATCATCTATCGAATCTTTGAGTTAGTAGAATTCACTTGCTTTATGATAGAATATTTTATAAATTTGTCGTCAGGAAAATCCTCTGACTCTTCTCGCTCCAATTTATGATTCTGGCGCATAATATCATCATGCCTAATCATCCCATTTGCATTTGCAGCGCTAACACTTGTAGTATATGCCAGAGTAAGTAAGACCATGATTAAAATTAAGGATACAAGTTTATACATAGTAATAAATTCTAGGTGACCATTCTTCGGAAAGTTAAATTTATTCTTGGTAGAGTGATCTTCTTGGATTTGGGTAAACAATGTAGCCAGTTTTTTTGAGTTGAATCCTTCATTAAGAGTAAACTACCATGTTCAAGTAATACTGAAATAATTTTCTTATTTTGTTTATGCTTAAAGGAGAATTTCCGCTCTACTCCAAAACTTACTGAAGCTATGGTGCTGTTGTCTTCAATTGATTTTTCATCGTCACTATGCCATCCCATACCTTCATTGCCATCATGATACAAGTTCAATAAACAGGAATTAAATTTTGTATTCGAAAGTTTCTCTACAATTTGTTTAAGGTTTTCAAGTTCTCTAGTCCAAGGTAATGCTTGCTTTATAGTATTTGAATAAATATACACATAGTTAGAGTCCCCATACCAGGCAGTTTTTCTTTTGGTAACTATATGTTTACCAAATACCACTACTTCATCATTCTTCCATGGAATATCTTGTAATAATGAATGAAAGTATCCGTTAGCATCATCAAATGTCAAGAACTTCCCATGGTAATAAGCTATACCATCTATACCTAGCAGATTTGTTAAATGGCTTTCAATAAGAAAATATTTTATATTATCATACACTTAATGCTTATGAATCGATAGTATTAGTTTGGATTAGATTGCTGGGTCCGAATGCGGTGGAACTGATAATGCTAACGTTATGATTATTGAACCCCTTTGTATCTAAGGCTGGTCGTTTGCGAATCAAACTTATCAATAGTTATCCTCTTTTACGACATTAGATGTTAATTGGAAAAGAAGAAAGTGTAGCATTGAGTAAGAAGATAGATTGGAAAACTACGTTCTTTGTTTCAGAATTATACTTACTCTTGTTTGACTATCGACAAACATAACACTTAATACAAAATGTTCTAAAGTTAAATCAATATGTCGTCAACAGGAAAATTAGTAGGTAAGAGTTTGAACTCTCCTGATGAAATTAGATCCTTTGAAAAGGGAAAGATAGAGACAGTAACTCTTGGAGATAGCGGTATTACAATTGGAAGAAGTACGTTTGAACCAGGTTGGAGTTGGGAAAAATGTGTCAAACCAGTTGTAAAAACAAATAGCTGTGAAGCTCCTCACACGGGATATATTGTGTCTGGCAAAATTAAGGTAGTAATGGATGATGGTTCCGAGATTGAGGGTGGACCAGGAGATGCCGCAATAATTCCACCTGGACATAATGCTTGGGTTGTCGGAGACGAACCTTGTATTATGATAGATTTTACAGGAGCGAAGGAATATGCAAGACCCACATAATCGCCATATCTGGTGGTAGAAGCTCGAAAATCACCTATTTTTTTTAAATCCATTTCAGCGTTATGTAAATTTACTAATTATGGTATCGATAATTCGGGTTTCGGTGGAACTGATAATGCTAGCAATCTAATTTTGGAATCCGTAACGTGACCTACAATTTGAAAGTTACCATTGGCAGGAGTGACTTTTATAAAATGAGTGCTTGTTTCCCAGGACGGTGAAAAAATTCGACGCTTGCCTATTCGCTGTCAGGGCCTTCGGAACTGCTTTCAAATGGATCCTCGGTATTGGACGATTCGCCTGATTCCATTATTTCAAATGAGCTATGCGCCGCTGAAGGCGGATATGCTTGGCTGGATACCTGTACTTCTATGTCAAGAGCGCCAACATCGCCTTTCTCGCCAATAGTCCAGGAATAGACAAATTTCCCCTCCGAATCAGTAATTCCATTAAATTGCTTTTCGAAGTTGTCTCCCGGATAAATTAGTTTTCCGTCAATTTGCGCATCTGCTACTGGCCTGTTACTCGAATCCATAACGGTTATTGTAGCGTTTTGACTGTCTCCTCTTGCTACCGAATTTTTTAATGGCGAAATTGTAACGAATAACTCTTGCTGAGCAGGGTCCGGCACTGCCTCTGGTATATTGGCTTGTTCTTCAGTCGCTGCAGATAGGTTTGATTGTTGTTCCGTAGGTTGAGGAGATACGGCCTCAGATAGGTTTGATTGTTGTTCCGTAGGTTGAGGAGATACGGCCTCAGTGGCATTGGAGTTGGGAACGCCAAAGACTACAACGCTGTACCACCTTGCAGGCGAGGTTTTACAAAGTAATTTCGCTGTTATTTTATTGCTACCCTCTTTTAGTTGAGTATACTGTTCATCTAATACAAACTTCCATTGGGAAAAATCTGTTGGTCCTCCTCGACCGCTAGCAACTGCATTTTGGTATGGCTGTATGCTGTTGACAATAACAGAGACGGAACAATCTTTCGTAGCATTGTCGGACGATTGACCCGCCACCACGAGCTCTTTTTCTAAATCTACTGTTTGAGATGGCACAATATTATCTATCTTAATGGATTCCAGTTGCGCAGGTTCAATTACAAGCGGTTGAAAGCCTTGGCTGAAAGCATGTTGATTCGAAGAACATATCGCAACCAAAAACAAAGCTATCGTTAAACAGATAGCCCATAGAAAGCTTATTTTCGACCTGCCTTTCGTTAATAACCTTCCACTCACAAATTTCAGATACTGCAATTTTTATTTAAGGGTTATACCTAGATTTAATGAGAACCAGTTACTCGAATCACATAGAATTATGAATAATATTTGAATAATATTCTAATTTATTTAAATCGACCAAGACTCTAATTAACAACAGTAATGGATCTTCAGAAAAATAGGTTGCTGCCAACCACACCTGCATTTTTAATTATTTTCGCAATGGCTTTTTCGATATTTATTATGCTCACTAACGTCACAGAATCTTTCTCACAAAAACATGGATCGATAGATATTTCAGTTGTAAATTCGAGCTTTATTCCTCTTACAAATACTAATGCGAACCAAGTTAAAGTTAACGTAGAATATACACTTGAAGATGAAAAAA
>JBHENS010000077.1:0-5338 GCA_046261955.1 Nitrososphaeraceae archaeon
CAATGGAAAGGAATATCAATTAATAAAAATGGTTTAACCCATATATATTAAATTAGAATTTCTTAATTTATCTTATACCTCGTTGTTCACGTGTTCACGTGTTCACACTAGAAGCGGAAGATACTTCCGCTTGTTATTTAAAGCCGCCCTGATTCTTGGTTATGTGATATGCGTAATTATTTTTTATTTTCGCTAAATTTCACCAAATATAGTCTTACTTGCTGCTGTTGCCGCTTAAACCTTCTTTTACTTCTCCAGTTAGATTCGCAAAAACCCCTGCAGCCCCAGCCCCTATTTTTTGAGCGGCCTCTCCAGTCTTATTTAATATCTCGCCCCCAACTTCGCTAGCATTTTTTCCCAACTCCGAAGTCGTTTGGTTCGCCATTGCTGCTGCTCTTGAGTCCTTCAGCTGTCCTCTAATTTCACCATCAGGGAAGTCTGTCGTATGCGCATTTACATACGTCGTGCCGTTCTTCATTGCGGTAACTAAATCCGTTACGTCTTTTCCTTTCATAGGCCCTTCCAAGTTAGTTGCTGTAACGTTCGCTTCGCCTACAGTTCCATTTACTTGTTCAGTCGGCCCTCCCTTAAACAGAGTAAGGACGATGGGGCCGTTCTTTCCAGCCTCTGCAAGATGGATATGAGCTGCATTGACCTTGTCCATGTCTGTAACATTTACCTCGTATCCTATCTTATCGTCTGTTATTTCTACCCATGCGAATCCGGTTGAAGGAGACTCATTGGGTGGAACTTCTTCTTTTCCAGACAATTTAGCGCTAAATTTCTGTTCGGATTCTTGAGCAGCAAGTTGCAATATTAAAGGTGATGTACCAACAGTAAGAATAGATAGAATTCCAATGGCCACAATTCCGATGGCTATTGATTTTATTTTTATCATTATCAAGTAGTATAGCCAATATATTTTATAACACTTCGCTAACTGCAAGCAGAAGAGATATGCAACGCCGATAATAGACTCAATAAAACGTTCAGACAAATTATAGGTGCAACAGGTTTAACCCTCTAAAGTTAATTCAAGCAAGAACTAAATTATTTAATTTATAATCTTTCGATCTGTTTTATTTCGTTACTACAAACCTGATAGATAATTGATTCTAGTATTCCTAGTTCGCTATGTAGTTTATCCGCTTCGAAAATATCATGTGTTTGATTTATTTTATCTATAATTTCATTCATTTTAGATTCCATCACTTCACAAATTCTCAAATCCGGTTTCTTCATGTTTTCCAGAACCCATTTTATTAATTCAATCCTTTTTGAATGATTCCGCCTGTAAACAGTATCATCAATAGGTCCGTCGAGAGCCTTTTTAGAATCTTGAATTTCATTTTGCAAAGTTTGCTCTATATTCATAAATTGAATTGGGATTATCAGAATTTAATATGAGAAGTGCTCTATCGAGAGGAAGAGTTAAAACAGTTCTGCTAGGTTAAAGGGGTTTCTATTTATACTATGTTGGCTTATTTTGATCGATGGATTTAATTAAACTGAACAATCAAAAGTTCGCGTGCTTCTCGATCTTAATAATATCAATCGTGTTTGTATTTGCACAAGGAATTTCAAATAATTACTTCGTTTTATCCGCAGAGGGAACTCAACCTTTAATGAATAAAGAACCCAAAATAATAACAATTCAAGATAACTCCGATAATGATAATGAGATGCCATCTCCCGAAGAAAATGGAAATACCACTGGAGGTTCGACCGAGTTACCAGATGTCAGTAATCAGGGAAATGAAACAGAGGGTGGCTTGACAGGTGGACCTTTGAGTAGTGAGTCACTTTCCGGTACCAATCAATCAGAAGGTGACGCTGTGCTTGGCGGAGAATCGGACGGTAATCAAACAGTACAAACAGAAAATCAAATGAATCAGAATGTGAATCAAACGACAAACCAAAACGTAAACGTAAATCAAACGACAAACCAAAATGTAAATATCGAGAACAAACAAAGACTGGAATTAATTATATCTGAAGAGGAAGGTGAAGCACCAATCTCTATAGAAGAACAAACTAGAATAGAGTCTCAAGACAAGATTGTCATAACAGAGCATAGAGGAATAACAGGGCCGGAATGCAGAGCAGGAAATGTACTAGCCGGCGCTACAAATGCAGAAGATCTTAGGGTTTTGGCTGAATGCCAGGATGCAACCGGTACGGTAATGCATACTAAAAAGATGGATGACGGAGATTACAAATTTTTCTTGAATGTAGACGAACAATTTAAGTTCCTAGTAAATGAAAAAAATAATGAAAAGACAGAAGGATTTCTAGTCGTAGAAATAGTACCAGATCATCAAACACCAGGAGTGTTCCTTCCAAAGGACGGTGACCGCGTACATGTTTGGGGTGCCTGGGTAACCGACAAGCCCAAGGGATGGCATGAAATACACCCTGCATGGCAAGTAGTTAAGCAATGACTTGCCCATCAGAAGGGCTCACCATTATCCTCTCGTCAGTTTAAGTTTTTTATAATATAATTATCTCAATTTTCAAACAATGTGAGGTTTTTCATGCCTAGATTTTTTTCTCTATAACCTCTTCTTTTCCCTGTTGCTGAATTACCGACGACATGCCCTATTCTAACTAACTTGGGTATAAGGTAACTAATCTAAATATACGTGGGTTAAACAAAGGATACCGATAAATATCGGTTTGAAAGTTTCTACTTGTAGCTCGTGAATTAGCCCGGTCGAATCTACACGATTGTGTTGATGCCGAATCTAGCGGTCAAACTCCACAGGAGGGCTATGGATTTCAGGCTCTGGATCGTCATGAAAAGATACCTGAGGACAGCAGTTCGAATCTGCTCCGGGCTACTATAAATCTAAATTTGGGGCCCAAATTTAGTCAAGTATTCGCTTTCTTTACCGAATCTCTTGAAATTTTCTATAAATAAATGCCCTAATCTTTTCGCTGAAATAACATATTGATCCTTGTTAGACCATGAATAACTGGGATCTAAAATTTCTGATGGGACTTGAGGACAAGAAAATGGAATTTCTAGATTAAATATACTGTCGTGTTTATATTTTACCCTTTCAAGATCACCGTTTATAGATGCAGATACCATTGCTCTAGTATATCTTAAATCCATTCTCTTACCGATTCCATATGGTCCGCCAGTCCAGCCAGTATTTATTAGATACACATTTGTGTTATATTTTGAAATCTTTTCTGCAAGCATCTTTGCATATCGAATCGGGTGTAATGGCATAAAGGGCGCCCCAAAACATTGGGAAAATGTCTCTTTAGGTTCAGTAATACCTCTTTCTGTACCTGCTAGCTTACTGGTATAACCAGAAATAAAATGATACATGGCACTTTCCTTCGTTAGTCTCGCTATTGGTGGCATTACACCAAATGCATCCGCAGTTAAAAAGATCATGACTTTGGGATGAGTGGCCACTGATGGAATTACTGAGCCTGGGATAAAGTCTAATGGATAAACCACTCTAGTGTTCTCGGTTAGATAGCTATCCTCAAAATTTGGTTCCCGCGTATGTTCATCAACAATTACGTTCTCCATTAGAGAACCAAATTTTATTGCATTCCAAATTTGCGGTTCATCTTCTTTCTTGAGATTTATACACTTTGCATAACATCCACCTTCGAAATTAAAAATCCCTTTATCAGACCATCCATGCTCGTCATCCCCTATTAGGTGCCTATTTGTATCTGCAGATAGTGTTGTTTTTCCTGTCCCTGATAATCCAAAAAATAAAGCGGTTTCCCCATTCCTTCCCATATTGGCAGAACAATGCATGGGAAATATACCCCTCTGAGGAAGCAGAAAATTCATTACAGAGAACATTGCCTTCTTTATTTCCCCAGCATAAGAGGTGTAACCTATTAGGACCATTCTCTTGGAAAAATTAATGATTATGAATGTGCCGCTTTTGGTTCCATCAATTTCAGGAAGTGATGCAAAATCATTAACAAAGAATAAAGTGAATTCAGGTTTATGATTATTAAGATCCTCAGATGTTGGCCGAATAAATATCTGGGATGCAAAAATACTATGCCAGGCATTATCGGTAAAAACCCTTATTGGCAGGCGATTGTCCGGCTCTGCTCCCACAAATCCATCAAAAATAAAAAAGTCCTTGCCAGATACATGTTGCTTCATCCTTTCAAAGATCTGATCAAACTTTTCTGTAGTTATGGGATGATTCACTTTACCCCAGTCAACAAGGTTATGTGTTATTTCATCATCTACAATGAATTTATCATCAGGTGAGCGACCTGTAAATTTACCAGTCTTGACCGATAATGCACCAGAATTTGATAATAGTCCTTCATTTCTTTGAATTGCAATTTCAATGAGAGTCGCAATTGGCAGGTTTCGCTCAATTTTTCCAAAATTAATATTCATCTTCTCAAGTTGCAGAAGATAGCTCTTCGGATGACCAGTATCTTCCTCATTCATTGATACGATGTTAGGCCCATAATGGGTATTTAATTTATTTCATGTTATAATATCTGCTTGTTCAATAAACAGAGTAAAAATCAAAGGCAAATATTGACTGGTGCAGAATCATGTAATTAGCACCAATCAATAGCGTTGTTACATCTATCTCCTCAAATAGACGATATTTCTAATTGATCTCCAAAACGTTTAAACTTTATGTATAATCATCATTGAAAATACATGAAATACACTCACAAATTCAGATCGTGTCCTTTATCTATCTTAAACCAACAAAAGTAAAAAGTAGCCCTCAAGAGTGTTGTAAATTATTAATTTAATTGAAAACAGTTATTATGTAATACCCAGGTTTTATATTTTCTGGAATAATAGGATAATCCGTTATCTTCATCATTGGGTCTATAATAATTATGGTTTTCCTGCCTCTCTAGTATACGCAGCAGCTTAACTACAGCTCTCTCTTCAACCAAATATTTAACAATTCTCTCTACTTCTCTTTCCATCTATTTTCTGTACCTATTGTAATTGATAATCAGGTTATTACTTATATGTGGTAACCAAGATTCTTAATATAAAATTCCACGTACTTTTTTAGAAGAAAATTAAGTAAAAGAAAAGATGAATAAGAAGACTCTTCTCAACTTATAAAAGTATTTAAATCATGAATGAAATAGCGATTTATCTCTATAATGCATCAAAACTTCCAGAATTCTTAAACAATAGATATAAATTAACTTTTTAGAGTAGAATTCATGTGAACTATTTTATAGAGCATTTTACAATGGACCATTTAACTAGTATCAGATATTTTCGATTATATGTTCTAATCCCGCTCTGTTTTTTGTTTATTTTTAGCTTAATTTTTGTAAATTCTTACGCACAAACCAC
>JBHENS010000078.1:0-364 GCA_046261955.1 Nitrososphaeraceae archaeon
AGCTAACACAATAAAATTAAGGCGGATGACTAAAAAAATCTTTGTTATTTTATAACGTTTATTGTGTGCACATGTTCTAATTGCTTCCTGTTCACTAAAGCGGTTAGTCAGAGTGAGTAAGGCTTTACATCAACTGAGGGTGTTACCTATATGATATAATTAGATCCGGTATTGATTGATTTTTTATGCTCCAAATTGCTTTTCAAGCATGCCTCTCTTCTTACTTATTTGGAATAACGAATCAGTTCGCTCGTATGCCTCGTTCTTTGGTCTGCCAAACATCATCGATTGAAACAGAAGATGATTTTCAGGGATTACAATACCTGTTTGATCGTCGGAGTAAAGAATTTTTAGAGTATCATGA
>JBHENS010000078.1:374-5259 GCA_046261955.1 Nitrososphaeraceae archaeon
GTTCAAAACCAAACTCACGTGCTTTAAGGCGAATATCTGCTGTACCTTTAGCTTTAGTGAGAACAGCTACTCCGAATTCGTCATGATAAATGTCAGATAGCGAATCAAAATAAGGTACTTTATCTTTGAATCTAATTATCATTTGATGGAGATGCATCATTCTTGATGGAACCTTATATGCTTCGACATATAGTTTTACTGATGGAAGAAACGATTTAACGTCATCTTGATGATGTGGATTTTTATCCCATTCTATAGTATCTTTAACTTCTTTTATATCCTCTAAATCTGCCCATCTTCTTATTAATGTAACATCGTATCGCTGTATTTTATCTGCAAACTTTTCTATCATAGGTTGCATTATTCTACCCATCCCTGAAACATTGCAGCTGCCTTGTATAACATATTTTTGATTAACAACCTTGTCATAATTGATCCTCGAATTGTGAATGATGTCTGCAACTTTTTTTTCACCTGTTCTATCTTCGCCTCCTTGAAAAATAGCAGGCTTATTCATGGGTATATAGAGATTCACTTTATTGCTAAAACCAAATCCATCCTTGGCAGCATCGATTACAAGGTCAGACCCTTTGATTGCATCAGAGATTGTACCAGAAATATCATATCCTTTTTGTTTAAACTCTGGCATTTTTTCTTCAGGAACATAGACAGGAAATTTCTTTGCAATGGCCTCATCTAATTTTTCATCAATTGAATATTTGCCTATTCCAACAAATTGAATCTCTTTGTCATGAGAAAATGCTGATGCTACTCTCCTACCAATATTTCCATATCCATTTATGAATACTCGTACCATTTCTCAATGTTTTTACTGGAAATAAAGGATTATTTAATGTATTATTAAATGATTTTTACAACTCAATTCCAGAGAAAAAATTATGTGATTCAATAATTTGTAGAGGGATAATTTATTTATGATTAATTTATAAACATTAAATATCAATAGTTGCTAAAAAATAACATTACGAGATGAAATCATAAATCACGGTGTCTTGATATGAAAAAGATTTTGATAATTGATAACTATGATTCATTTGTTTACAATATCGCTCAACTATTCGGTAAGCTTTCAACAAAGCCAGTAGTTTTTCGCAATAACAAAATAACTATCAATGATATAAAAAAAATGCAACCTGATGGAATAGTGCTATCACCTGGTCCAGGGCATCCGGCAGATAGAAAATCTTTTGGGATATGTGGAGATATCATTGAAACTATTGGACCAAAAATTCCAGTATTAGGTGTATGCCTTGGTCATCAAGGTATAGTTCATGTGTATGGTGGCAAAGTTATCAATGCACATGTTGTAAGACACGGAAAAACGAGCAAAATTAAATATTCGGACAATGAACTATTTGAAAAACTGGCAAATCCATTTGTTGCAACAAGGTATCATTCGCTGGTAGCATCAAGAGAAAATTTTCCTTCTTGCTTAGAAGTAACGGCAATCTCACTTGATGATTCGGAGATTATGGGTTTGAAACACAAGAAATACCCTATTTACGGTGTCCAATTTCACCCTGAATCTGTGCTAACAAGAAATGGTTATCATATTTTGGAAAATTTCATAGATATTCTGAAAAAATAATGTCGACTGAATTTCTGCAAAAACAAACGAGAAAAATATTATCAAAGGAAGATATTGACGAGATTGATTTTAGAAATGCAATAAATCTTATTTTATTGGACGAGATTCCAGACTCTACTATAGCTTCGTTTCTTACAGCGTTAACATCTAGGGGTGTTAGCTCTGATGAATTAAGAATAATAAGAGATATCATGCTTGGACATTGTTTTCAAATAAATCCAAAAGTTAACGGTGCACTTATTGATAATTGCGGTACGGGGGGTGATATGGCTAATTCTTTTAATATTAGTACTGCTGCATCCGTCGTTGCGTCGGCCTCCGGAATAAATGTTGCAAAACATGGGAACAGATCTGCCAGTGGAATGTTTGGAAGTGCAGACTTTTTTGAATATATAGGATTTGATTTGAATATGCCAGAAAATAGTGCCGTTGAGTCACTTGAGAGACTTGGTTATGCGTTCCTATTTGCGCCTAAATTTCATCCTAAATTAAAAAGGATTTCTGGTATCAGAAAGCGGCTTGGTTTTAGGACAATTTTTAACATTGTTGGGCCATTATGTAATCCATGTACAAATATTACAGCACAAGTGATTGGAATTTCTGATCCCAATTTTTTCGAGCTTGTATCGAACGCAATGTTAAATTCTACTATCAAGAAAATTTTTCTTATTCATTCATTAGATGGCATGGATGAGCTGTCAAATACTTCAAGAAATATCATGTTAATTGTTAAATCTGGCAAAGTTGAAAAACATGAAGTGGATCCCGAATTATTGGATCTGAAGGTTGTAGGAAAAGATCAGGTACAAATTAAATCGGTCGAAGACTCAGTAAAGACTACTCTACAAACTATCTATGGAAAATCTACTCCTGCAAAGCAAGATATCGTAGCTCTCAATGCAGCAGTAGCCTTAATCGCAGGAGAAAAAACTACTGACATAAATGACGGAATAAAGATAGCCCGGGAATTAGTAAAATCTGAAGTTCCAAGAAACAGATTACGTGAATTGATATCCTGTTACGGGAACATTCAAAAATTAGATCTTGTCGAAGAAAAATTTTCGTTATAAATGGAAGTGATAAATTTATTCAATAATTGATAATTGTTAGAATAAAAAGATAAAAAAGAAATTTAGGATTTTATCGTCTTCTTGCTTTTGCCTTTGCTTTTGGTTTTGCCTTTGCTTTTGGTTTTGCCTTTGCTTTTGGTTTTGCCTTAGTCTTTCCTTTCGTTACTGCTTTGCTAGGGCCACCACCTATCTTGAACATCTTGGTTCCACAAACTGAGCATGTTCCCTTTGTAGCAGGCCTTCCATTCTTCATGGTGACCTGTGATTCGCCTTTCATCTGCCTTTTTGCTTTACACTTTACACAATAACCTTCAGTTGCCAACATATTCAAGTCTATATGGTACCTTATAAGAGTAGCTCTCTTACTGGTTTCGATAGGCTCTAGTATCACGAACTAGATTCTATTGTTCTCTTACTCGGTTATGATATATCTCCAAGGGATTGAACTTAAGATTGGACTTGATTTAATGAAATACTCTAGGTCTAGTGATTATCAAATTCATACTGCAGATAGTGTATTTGTAAGCACAATACCACAGTAAATAGAATTAATTATTGCGGCATTGCACTAGTTACACTAATTTCTAGCATTAGATGATCCCCTCTATGATTTTTCTACCAAATATGAGATATGTAGTATGACCAATCATACGCATTGATGGCCTTGTTTTACCTTCTCTTGCCTCGATATTGCGGATCATTATTTCAGTGCTTTCAATGTCAGTAAATCCTATTTCATACATTTGTTTAGCAGTTTTTTCCAATTGATTCATAGTTGGACATATTATTGCAACAGATCCGCTGTTCTTGAGGCACTTATGAACAATCTGTAATACATTCCAAGGATCTCCTAAATCAATAATTGCAATATCAATATCAGAATGTTGCACTCCTTCCTTCATTATGTCGTGTTTAAACATTGATACATTTTTTTCCATTCCTGATTTTTTGAGATTCTTGTTTGCAATTTCCATAAATTCTTCATTAACATCATACGTAAAAACGTGACCCAAAGGCTCTACGAGACTGGCGAAGAATGTGGTTAGTGAAGCACTTCCTGTACCTATTTCAAGAACATTAGAACCGCTCTTCAATCCAGTTCTTATTGCGATATATCCTAAATCCTTAGGATATACAATCTGGGTCTTTCTATCTGATTTCATGACAAAGTCATAAATCGTTGGTTCCATAAGGTAAACCTTTTTTTGTTTGGCTGTGGTGATAGAGGAACCGTACTCTAGTCCTAATATTTGATCAAAATCTATAATTCCTATATGCGTGTGAAGTTTCTTGCCTTTTTCTGCCCTTGTTAACCAATTCTTATTTGCTTGATAAAAAAACAAAACATGCGCGCCGTCAGATATTTTCATCTACACAATGAGTTTGCACAGAGGTAAAAAAATCTTCCAATTATGAATTTAACTGATTAAGACTAATGAATATAAGACTACTATGATTACGTTATTTGATATTACACAAAATTGAAATTAGCTTCACTATATTCTGGAGGAAAAGACAGTAACTACTCTATTTTTGAAATTAATAGACTCGGACATGATGTCGCCTGTTTGATTTCTATCATTCCAAGAATCAGTGACAGTTTACTATTTCATTTTCCCAATATCTGCCTCACAAGAGTCCTGGCAGAAGCAATTGATTTACCAATTAGAGACTTTAAATCCAAGACCTCAAGTTTAGAAAATGAGTTAGCTGTTCTTGAAAACGCACTTTCAAGCGTTAAAGATGAATTCGGTATCGAAGGAATAGTTCATGGTGGAATTTCAAGCAATTTTCAAAAAAGGAATTTTGAAAAAATCTGCAGTGATTTGGAATTGTCAGTTTTTTCTCCTTTATGGAATTTGAATCCAAGAAACTACCTTCGCAGTATGATTGATGAAAAATTTAAAATTATTATTGTTGAGGTTTCCGCAATGGGTTTGGATAGGGAATGGCTTGGAATTCAGCTGGATCATGAAAATGTAAAGATACTGGAATCATTGTCATTGAAATATGGATTTAATCTAAATTTTGAGGGAGGAGAGGCGGAAACACTCGTTGTTGATTGTCCTATTTACAAGAAAAAATTTGAGATTAGAGCAGGAATGGTCAAATGGTTTGGCGACAATGGAATATTTGAAATAACAGATTATGAATTAATAGATAAGCATTGAATATCAATTAATAAAGGTCAAAAATAAACATATTT
>JBHENS010000079.1:0-5248 GCA_046261955.1 Nitrososphaeraceae archaeon
GAAGGAACTCGTAGACGAATTTGAGAATGGAATAGTCCGTGTAAATCTAAGTCAAAGCGACGTGCAAGACAATTATAAGTTTGAATGACAACTTTGACCTTGTTTAATTCGCAAATCATTAAATGAAATAAGTTCCCATATTTTACAATGACAAACCAAGACGCAAATCGGGATGAAACCTCGTATAGTAATGCAAATAAGATTAAGGTTAGGTATCAGGAATTCCTAAACGAGTCAGCTGCCTTATATCCAAAACTCGACCAGAGATTGCTAATAGATATTCTTAGATTTGAAACAACATATAAGGACTGGGAAGGAAGTGTCATGCTTAAAATTGTGTATCCTACTGACCGAGTAGATATAGGAAGCAAAAAAGACTGGATTTATTCCCGTTACCAACGTGTTCCAGAAGTCGATGAAAATAGGACACTCCGTGTCAAATTGATTAGAATGTATCTTGAGGATATTGAGAGATTGCTAGCTGATGACCCCGATATAGAATACGTTACTGGCTCTGCAACATTGGCTCCCACCGACGCTTATGCTGCGTAGCACCTCGATTCAACAAGGATTATTCCCGTTGGGATTTGAATTTTAGCTTTTATGAATTAAATTCAATTGGTAACAGACGAAGCGATAGTTAGGTTCTAAATCGTCGATGTTTAATTAATTAATAAAGCAAGTACATATATTGTGCATAATTAATCTCCAAGCGATAAATATCATGTTGAAGATAGACTAGAATGAAAGACGACGATGCGTCCGAAAGGATCACGAGATTTTTGAAAGCGAATGGATATGTTGTCCGAAAAAATGACATTACTCAGATATTGAATCAAATGGCTCAGGCATTGGAGAGGCAGATTGAGCAAGATAACGGTATTGTAGAAAGACCGCTTCTATGTGAAGTAATAAGATTCGCTAATAAGATAAAGATAATCGCTGAACTTCCAGGCGCTTTTGAAGAAGGTATCAGTATTAATGCTCATGATAATCATTTAGAGATAGAAGCTCAAAGTGAAACAAGAGATTATTATGAAATTATAAATCTGCCCCCAGAAGCAGATGGTAAAATTTTGAAGTCTGTTTTTTTAAATGGATTACTTGAGATAACCCTGAAGAAAAAGAGCAATAAAAAGAAAGCCCGTAAAAGTTGACTGGAAAATTCCGGCTAAACAGTACAAAACCTTGGTTATGGATTCACTTTGATACTCTAGCTTTATTAGAGTTAGAATACATGTACCTCTACATTCAATGAGGTACTATATCAAGTGCAGGTTAAATCCAGACACAAGAGATAGGCTGGCAAATTCTATAAATTCTGGTTACTTAGCAAAGGGACAAATATTTTATGAAGGGATGCAAGCTGCTTTGAGAGCGGCAACTATAGATGATTCGGATATAGTACACTTTATAGAGGTTTGTTACTGTTTGGAAGGAGGCCTCTATCCCATGGCGATGGAGATACCAACTCTTAACAGATACTTTGAATCTGTCGAAGTGAAAGATGCACGATTTAGGGACAAAATGCACAATGGAATGTGAAGCTTGCGATTGTACGCGTGCAATTAAGTTGCCAGGAAAGCCACTGAAGGAGAGTCTAAATCTAACAAGTAATGAATTACATAAAAAAGATGGCGATTCTATGAGATTTACAGATTTTGGTAGGGTGATACTTAACAGGAGAAAGCAAAAAGTAGGAATTGAATGCCTGAGGAAAATATCCAATGAATGTGCACCATCCAAAATTAAACCAATAATGGCCGGAGCTGCAATTTCAGGCCTTTTTGCAATATTTTATGACGGTGATTATTTCAGAATCAAAAATATCCCCGATACCGACCAGGCCCGCCAAATTTTTAGAAAACTTGGACTTAGTTTTAGTGACTCGGTACCAACAGCAAAGAGAAATGCCAAGGAATCGCTCGCTGGTAATGATACTTACTCTAATATCGTCTAATATCTATTTTTAATGAAAATTAATAGGCATTGTCAGTAAAGAATCTATCCAAAAATTACAGTGTGGTTCTGAATGGAATCCTTTCCGCAGTACGCACAATAATTTGGATTCTTTACCGTAGAAATTCCTATTAGCTGAAAAATGACATTACAGTTGTTGCATGAGAACGTTCCTGACCTCATAATTAACAGAACGCCACCATTGAATATTTATTTATCTAAAGTCTCGTATCTTTATAAACATACAAGATTTGGGACATTCCATAAGGCAATATTCAAGAAATAGACAATGGATAAATACTCCAAAATCTAATAAAGCAAATGGGACAATACGTTTTACTTCTGAAATGGACAGATCAAGGGCTTAAAAATGTAAAGGATACGATTAGGCGTGCTGAATCTTTTAGAAAATATCTTGAGAAGAAAGGTGGTAAGTTATCCGCCATTTTCTATACCTTTGGAAAATACGACATAGTTGTCACCGCAGAATTACCTACAGATGAAATCGCAATGTCAGTCTCACTTGCTACTGGTGCGCTAGGTAACGTGCGTGTTACGACTCTAAAAGCATTCAATCTTGATGAAACTAGAAAAATTGTTGACTCCTTGAAATAATATTATTTATTATTTCCTGCCAATTTAACTACAAATCCAAAGCAATGCTTTGTTATCTTAATTTTTAGTAATAACTTCTCTGATGTCATACGACGTTATGATTGCAAACATCTCAGAACATACAGGGTTCTCAAATCGTAATTCTAATGGTGCCTTAGAAAAAGAAATTCACGGTGACTGAATTAAACTGACTTCATACTTACTAGGGTTCAATATGTTAATATATTATTTGGAAAATGAATCAAGAGCAATTTAGGAATTCTCTATTGTTAAAGTGGAAAAGCATTTTATGGAAATTTCTTATTTTCATAATATTGTGGTTAATTAGGCCTCATGTTTCTAAACGGAAGAACAGACCAAGTCTGGACTCACTGACAGCAAGATTTCACGTAACATCATCTGTTGTTAATTTTTCGTTTTGTACCTTTTTTCGAGTATCTTCAAGTTTATCATAATTAGGTTCATACCCAGCGCAGCATCCATGTGGAGCTATGATTTTTGATTCTTTTCCCATTACGTCGGGTCCTTCATTCTTAACGAGCATGCACTTTCCACCTTCTACGTTAATCCAATAAATACAGTTATAACAGAAGTATCCCTGACGCAAATTGGAATCAGCAAATTTGTCATATTCAATGTATGATGCTTTAAGTTTGCTGAATTTTTCAAATTTTGAGATATTGTCTATTGCTCCAACGGCCTCCTTTATTTTCCTGCCTATTTTTACCATTTTTATCACCTAGAATGTTTTAGTTTCATCTGGATACCAAAGAGTGCAAAGGCCATGTCGAGCTATTAATCCACTTTCCTTTCCCTGCACATCAGGTCCTTCTTTTTTTACTATAGCACAATCGTCCTTGTCGATGAAGTATAAACAATTATTACAGAAATAGCCTCGGTCTAATTCGGAGTTAATAAAGTAAGGAATTTCCAAATAACCCGAAGTAGCCTTTGAGAGCTTGAGATAGTCTTTGTCCTTTGGGATTATCCGTTCTGACATATTCTCTATGGTTCTACATTTTATTTGAATTTAATCATAATAGAAAACTAGTCGTGCTAACATAGTAGCATCCGAGCAAAACTCGCGTTCCAAAATTCCTAAAGGCTATTTTGTGAAGATTAATCACCGGTTCGCGAAGTGGTTATCGGCATCTATAATCCTTAAATAAACATTAGGACATTGAAGAATAATGAATAAAGAATTAATCATTATTGGAGCAACGATGTTGATGCTAGTTTTGACGACCTCAAACAACGTGAGTGCTCAAAACGTGACGACAAATGCGTCGAATACTGCGGGCAATATGACAGCGTCGGCTAACCAGACTGGTTCCGAACTCGGACAAAACGCATCTTCTGCGGTAAATAAAACAGGCGAATCTTTGCAAGAAATGGGAAAAAATGCTACTGAAGTTGGAGGAGATATACTCAATGAAACTGGCGAAGCTGCCCAAAAAATTGGTGCAGGTGCCGCCGGCGTACTCGGTAACATAACTGAGAAATTAGGAATAAGTGGTAATAGTAGCAAGTAGACTCGAAAACTACAATAATTTTATTTGTTGTAGCTCATAAGAGTAGTACCAGAGAGTTCTAATCATCCTGTTGGGTTCAGCAGACACTTTTCGCCAAGTTGAACCCATCAGTTTTTGCCTCGGTTTTGAAAAATTGAAGAAATTTATCGACTGTTTAAATAGACTGTAATTAAGTACTTGTCAATCCGTTATGTAATCAAATATAAGAATACAAATGACTTCGATTCCCACCCCACGCTCTTAAATTCAAATACACTCAATGACGAGTCCGTTAATTGTGTCAAACATGATTCACAAATCAATGGCTCCATTAACTTAGTGGGTTCATATACATGATATTACATTATTCAGCATATGAAGAGTGTTTTAACATCCTGCCAATGAAACTAACTACAACTACCAGAAAAATTCAGACAATTCCTAATCATAGGAACATCGGAATAATTAATGAGTCTCCTGATATTATGCTTATGTATTTGGATGAAGGTTATTAGTTTATACTCACTATTGGTAACGGTTTTAATAAGTAAACTTTTCGTCAATCATGACCGTCGCTGTGCATGAGGAATAACCAAAACTACATCCATACTAGGCATGCGAGATTTGATCACCTTTTCAGTATTAAGCAAAATCATTTCTACCTCATTCAATGGTTTTTTTCCATCCATAACCACATGGATTTCAGCCCTTGAGATCATACCAGTTTGGCGCAATTTAATAGACCTTACAGTAACATCACCCTCGAACTTTTGCTCTACTATTTTTTTCATAAGATCTGTACTAACGGGATTATACCACGCATCAACCAGTATCAGAGATGATTGTTTCAGAGAAACATAAGCCACAGAGAATATGAATCCAGCAATTATCATTCCACCTATGGCATCAGCCTGCAGAAATCCGAACTGAGTAGCTAGTAGTACACTAAAGAAACCTAGAACAGAAGCTGATCCGTCCTTTATCGAATTTTTAGCATCTGTTTTTAATGAAAGTAAGTTGTATTTGTTGGCAATTTGTCGCATCTGAAACGCTCTGTGCAAGGATATGGCACCGGCTACGGCTAGGACTATCATGGTGGGTACTGGCTGTTTAATTTCATTCGGATGGATAAGTCCCTCATAAGAATGGTAAGCAATGAAAAT
>JBHENS010000080.1:0-5232 GCA_046261955.1 Nitrososphaeraceae archaeon
GATTAAAACTGAGGCTGCAAGTAGGAGCAAATTGACAATGAAATAATACGTCGTATAACATGACAATTAGCTCTAACTTTCTTTTACATTAAGTTGACCTAAATTAATTAATGATAATTTAGTCCAAATTCAAATAAATAGCTCGAGATATAAATATTCACACTACGTATTTAACAGCTCTAGTTCTGATAATGTTAACTCTCGCTGATTTCAATCAATAGTAAGACGGGAAGCATATATGCCATAGAACATCCAAGCACAATGGAAGACGATAATGGGAAAGAATGTGACAAGGTCGTTAACTGTAAAATCATATCAGAAAACGTACTTAAATATCCAGATAGAGTGGATTCGTTCGATAAGACCGAAGACATTTCCATGACAATGACGAATAATATCATTGATTCTCAGAAAATGGCAGAAAATCATGTCGAAAATTGATGGATGTTGATATTGAAAAGATAAAGGACCAATAGATTGGTGAACAAACTCCAAAATTCTTAATCTGCCTTCCCTAAATTATTTTTAGAATTGCAGATACTTCACGAAAATAATTAAGTGTGTTAGCTACCCTTGACAATAAGTCTATGTAATTTTTAACTGACGGCTGATACAATAAAAGAATATTTTCAAGATTCCCTAATCGAGATAGTCAGACATCCTTTTCTGTTTCTTGTTCTTGATAATTGAACTATTTTTTATCCACTCGTTTTTTGACAATGAAGTCATGGAAACGCCGTATTTCAATGCTGAATCAAAACTCTCAAAGTTCCTTCCTTTCGATCTGAGACATTCTCTTAAACCCTCTCTAACTTGCCAGACTCCAAGCGACAGGAAATATTCAGGATGTGTTTCTCTCAAAATTAACACCGATGCTTTTTTTCTTTTCTTGAAAAGATATTCGGTTGCAGCCAATCTTGCTGCAAAATATGCTCCAGCGATAGAAGGATAATGATCAATTTTTTTTCCTGATTCATAATCTGATCCTATATGTACACTGCCATTGGTATCGATCCAGGATTCAATCATTTCAAAATTCCAAACGTCATCAGGAATGAATATTATAGAGTAATAATTTGCTAAGTGATTAAAGGCGAAGACAAGGTAATTATCCAAAATTGCATTGTCCTTGATCCTGTTTAAAAGATACAGTGAAACGATATCATCTGCCGCTGTTATGCTCCACTTGGTGGGTACAAGTTTACGATTTTTCTTTCTACCTAGCATGCCCATACTTAAAACTTTTGAGATGCGAGTCATGTCGATACTATTCTCATAGAGTTCAACTATGGCATCTGAAGCAGATGAATCATCGTAATATTTTTTTTCGATTTTTTGCTCTGCCGTTGAGGGAACAATCTTAAATTCACTCACAGGCGCTGAAAATATTGTGGGTATTTCTTCAGAATCATCCTTGGTCAAGGTTATTTCATTTAAATATTGTGACGGAATTTTTTCAAAAGTCATGGTGCTCTCGACAACTCTTTTTGACAAAGCCATATCTTGTAATGATTCAATGTACCTACCCGAGATTTTATTCACGTTATGGATCATTGTTCCTTTCAAAAGATTAATCCTGTAGTTGACAATTTCCTCTAGTGACTTTCCCGACCATAACTCAGGCTTGTCTAGTATTGAAGTATCTCCGTGATAAGGGGGAATCATTGGACCAATTCTGACACGAGGGTATCCAAATTCACCTACAAATATTGATGGAGGAGAAGATCCATCGATTACTTTGTTAGAAAATTTTTTACTATTAGTATTGATAAACTGATACCAGTTTTTCTTTAATTTTGTCTTTATTTCATCGATGGATGACATTAAGCTGTGGATGCATTCTCTTTGAATCCGCCGACTAATAAAATATTGACCAAAAAGATAGTAGTTAGTAGCTACTATCAGTTGATGATATTATCAAAATAACTTTGTGTCCGGGATAATGAATAGGGATGGACTAATAGTACACTTTAATAGGGCATAGAATTGTGCAAAATCAATTATATTGATCTTTGCGTTTTATCATAATCAAAAAAGATAACCCTTGTCCACAAAAGAAAATAACAATCATTCGATATGGACGACTCTTGCAATTCTAAGTTCTATTGCTACCATATCAATGTATACAGAAACAATGCTTCTTCCTGCACTTCCACAATTAATTAATGAATTTAATTTATCATATAATAATTCATCTTGGATACTAAGTGCATATCTTGTTGCAGGTGCAGTTATGACGCCGGTCAGTGGAAAATTATCTGATATTTATGGAAAGAAAAAGATCATGATAATTCTCATTTTAATTTATACTGTAGGTCTTATCATTTCACCCTTCTCTTCTAATTTTTTCATGTTACTAATGTCAAGAATTTTGCAGGGAATTGGAATTTCAGTCTTCCCTGTTACTTTTGGACTTGTCCGAGAACATTTTCCCAGAGAAAAACTAGCTATTAGTCAAGGAATCATAAGCTCCATGTTTGCAGGGGGCTCAGTACTTGGACTTGCAATAGGCGGGACTATTGTGCAATTTTATGGTTGGCGATTGACATTTTTTTCCATTATTCCAATTGCCATATGTCTAATAATAATCATCATGAAATTCATTCCAACGGAAAAGAAGGCAACTAAAGGTTCCAATATTAATAATGAGGACTCTCATGAAAAATTTGATTTAAGAGGATCAGTATTGTTAGGGCTAAGCATTATCACATTTCTTCTATTCATAACATTTCTTAAAACGGACAATTTTGATACTAGCGATAGACTATTAAATTCCATTGGGGTTCCAATAACATCTTTATTTTGCTTGACAGTTTTCATTTTAAGCTTTGTTGCTTTTTTGCTGTTTGAAAGAAAAACTAAATTCCCACTTATCGCCTCAAGCCTCTTTCTTGACAGGAGGATATTGTCTTCAAACATCATTTTACTGATTGTAGGTATGTCGATGTTTACCATATTTCAGACATTGCCTATATTGGCTCAAAGTCCGTACCCTGTGGGTTTTAGTAATAATGCAATAGAGATGTCATTAGTACAGATGCCATTTGCACTTGTTCTCTTGATTTTGGGTCCCCTAGCTGGCCTAATAATAACAAGAACTGGACAGACAACACCACTAGTGATTGGTACACTTGCCATGGCATTGGGATTTTCATTGCTTTTGCTGATGAGACTCAATGAGTTTTATATATCGATCTATTTGGTAGTAATATCTATAGGTATTTCTTTGACAAATGTCAGTAGTACTAATATTGTCATGGTTCAAAGTTCATTCCAACAAATAGGCATCTCACTTGGGATTAGTAACCTTTTGAGAATCATAGGGAGTTCAGTTGGTCCAACAATTGCTGGAGTATTCATGCAGACTCATTTATCTCTTGTTACTCTATCCAAGAATCAACATCAATATTTTCCATCTGCCACTGCATATGATCTGATTTTTGGCACTATGTTGTTCCTTTCGTTATCCGCATTAGGGATCTCTTTTTTTCTAATTAGAAAGCAACCGTTGGCTAGGCCTTAAAGAAGATCACTCAAGAAATTTTTTTGTTGCATGTTCTCTATGTTTAAAGATCTTGAGAAGATTAAGTTCGACGTAGAATTCTAATAATTTTCCGATTGGTCCAAAGGGTAATTCAAACTCAATATTATCAACTACTCTAGTTTTACAATCATCAATTTCATTGAATCTGTGCCTATGATACCATAATCGGAATGGAGGTTTTTTATTTCCATTTTGAATCATTTCATCGACATATTCATATTTTTCAAAAAAAGTTATTTTAGAGCACCATTGAGCACTTATTATTTTCTTTCCATAAAAACAGGCTACTGTTCCCTTTTTCAATATTTTATCTGTACTTTCTATCAAATGCAATTTTATATCGCTTGGACTAATTATCTCAAGATGTTTTATGTCTGTATAAAATTCCCAGACTTTTTCAATATTAGAATTTACTTCAAATTCATTATGCAAATATTTCATGCTAAATTCTTGTCAACCTAAATATTTTACTTGATTCACATATAGAAACATATTGTTTAAAAATCAGCGGATCTTAAAACACTCATGGTTAGGGTAGTATCATCCAAAACTGTTAATTTACCACATGAAAGAGTTTTTTCCGCAATTAAAGATATAAGAAAGCTACCAACACTATTTCCTGACAAATACAAGTCATTCAAAATTATTGATCAATCCGATAATCAGATACTAACACAAGAGATCGTTTCAATATCAGGAAAAGAAATAAACCAGAAAGTAAAACATACGCTAGAACCAAACAGAATGCTTAAGAGTGAAGTTATTGAAGGTGATACTAAGGGAACGATCTTAATAATTGAGTTGGATCCAAAATCTATTTCGACCACAGAAATAAAGATAGACGCAAACCTCAAATACGGAAAAATTGGAGCAGTTCTGGGTATTTTTGCTAAACGCAAGATAAAAAATGAAATTGATAATCTTATCGATCGATTCTCAAAAGAATAGTGTTTAAATTAATTTTACTGCATTAGCAATAATAGGATCAAAAATCATAAATTCACATTTCTCGACCTGATTCCATTCCTCATATCCTGAGTCTTTTTAATATGAAAAGAATCTACAGTTCCCCTTTTGTCTTATCTGGGATAAAAAGCATCATTGAAAAGTAGTTTTGTCCGGCTCGATTTCCCTAATACTCAAATTCTTGAAATCCCAAATCAGGTTATCTGACCGGAATGTGGCGGTGGATCCCGAACTAGTAATTACAAAGTCCTTATCTTTGGAACAATCAGCATCAAAAAAATGCGAGTCTGGCATTTTTGCATACCACCCCCCATCGTCAACTAGGTCAGTAACTTTAACCCAATAATTGGTATTAGTGTTATCAATGTAAGATTCCAATTTTACCTCTGAGTTATTAATGTTATAAATTACTACTTTCCACCCAATCCATCTATCTATTAGTGAATTAGTAACCTTGCTGGATTGCCTTTCGTCTGTATACCCTCCGACAAACCATAATTCTTTTTTCCATCCCACTTTCCCGTTATCATAGAGTCCTCCCATATAGGCCGTTGCTTCACATGGAATTTCTTGATTATGTTTTCCACCTCTGGCATACCATGTTAGATCATTTTCTATTACTTTGTTACTACTATTGGCAATAACTCCAACTATCTTTGCATAGCCTGTCATCTCGACATTCTTCCAATTTGTTTCCCCTTCTAATGTCTTGACATTCATCC
>JBHENS010000081.1:0-5002 GCA_046261955.1 Nitrososphaeraceae archaeon
GATTCAATTCTTTCCTTTTGAAAATTTATGAATTTAATTATGCTTGAGTGTAACTGATTAACATCTTTACTAATTTGATAGAGTTTAGTACATTTTTCAGGAATAATTCCTTCCAGTCCTAAAAAGGTAAGGAACTTGTCTAGTCTATGTGGATATTGTCTTTTCGCCTCTTTTGATTTCAATGCATAAATGAGATTTTCATATGGCGTAAGTTCAAATTCTTGCTTTTGCATCTAAAATTTAATTGTAATCCATTTACGGTATAAAAGCACGTATTTTCAAACGGGTCCAGAGGGATGCGCGACGATATCAGTGCTAAAAGTAGGTTCCTAATTTAAGAATACCATACTAAGCTTTAAGTTTTTTCTCTTATGAGTATATTTTTGATAATTGGTATTACCGCTCATCTAATAGTTGAAAAATTAATTATAAAGATATGGATTTCAAGTATACAATAAATGTTATACTTTTAGAAATAAAAAAAAGAGGAAGAACCTAAAAGCTATTGTGGTTCGTCTATTTCCCTATATTGTTGTAATAAGTGTAGCATATTCAGCGCTAATGCAGTCTTCACAGCTTCCTTTGTCTCCAGATCCTTTAATTTCACAACTAGGTCTTTATCTTCATTCGTTACCAGTTGAGCCAGGATTGGATGCCTTGCTTTTAGGTCTTTGATTAAACTATCGGCGTCGATGGTTGTAGTTGCATTAGCTTGTGTTTCATTACCTTGTGCATACGCCATATTTCCTGAATTGACAATCAGTGCACTAGTTCCCAGTATTGACACTGTCAATACAAAGATAGCAATTTTCATATGTTTCATATTAAACATTATTGCTTAATCTCGTGGGTTCGTATTTAACTGATTCCATTACAAAACATCTCGTCAATGTTCTCAGGTGATTTAAGGCTGTTACTGGAAATGATAAAATGATCAGACGGGTATAATATTTTAGGAATTTACATTTCGTCCAGGACTGTAGGGATTCCAATACATTTCGTCCAAGACTGTAGGGATTCCAAATCTAGGTCTAGAACCTGTAGGGTTGTTGAATTCTGTTGTAGCAGGACTCCTAGTCGCAATAATAGTTACTTCAATTTATATCCTAATCAATAAAACATACACAAAAGGAATAGCTGTTGGTAAATAGAGATAAAATTAGCACGAACAAAATACTAATTTCATTAATATTTTTCCTTTATTGGCAAACTTTCGCGCCTTTTCTTCTAACGCTGTGCCTGGCATGTTAACAAACTGAAAAAACTTAGCTACTCTTGTCTGGTATCTATCTCTTGTCATAGGAGATCTCATTGAGTTTACAAATAAGGTCCAGGGATCGAGTTCCCAATTTTCCAGCAATCTTGATTTTTTCAAATTCCTTTTTCACATTATATTTTGTGAAACCCACATAAAAGCACTGATATCGGTACGGGTCCAGAGGGATTTGAACCCTCGACCAACTGCTCCGCAGGCAGCCATTCTATCCAAACTGAACTATGGGCCCTTTAATGTGTAATTATAATTCCTTATATGAACTAGTTGTGTATTTTTTGCTCTTTGTTCTTAACATTCATGACTACATTGAATACAAGATAAATAATTTCAATTGCATTTTATGAAACAATATATGTAGATAAATTTGATTAACTTACGTAAACCGATCTAATATGACCAAGTCCTTCCTAGATGAAATCCATGATCACATACTCCTATTTGATGGCGCAATGGGAACTGAAATACAGAAACTCAGACCAAAACCAGAGGACTTTCCAAATAACAAAGATGGATTCAATGATGGACTTGTACTGTCTAGACCAGAATGGATTCAAAACATACATAGGAGTTATTTGGAAGCTGGTTCAGACTGCATTGAAACAAATACCTTTGGAAGTAACCAAATAAAACTCCAAGAATATGGGTTTGGTGAACAAACATTATCAATAAACAAGTCAGCAGCAGAGCTTGCAAATAGTGTAGTCAAGGAATTTGCTAACGGAAAAAAGTTCGTTGTTGGATCAATGGGCCCGACTGGATATCTACCAAGTTCAAACGATCCTGATTTAGGTAATGTTCCTCTCGATACAATTATAGACGCATTTGATATGCAGGCGCAAGGACTAATACTAGGAGGTGTTGATGTTCTACTTATAGAAACAAGTCAAGATATATTGGAAGTTAAACTGGCCATAATCGGATCGTTTAACGCGATGGAGAAAACTGGTAAAAAGGTACCAATAATATCCAATGTAACCTTGGACAAATATGGCAAGATGTTGCTTGGCACAAACGTCCAGTCAGCATATACGACGGTCAGCGACATGGGAATTTCTGTTTTTGGATTGAATTGTTCCACCGGACCAGTTGAAATGGAATCAAGTATAAGGTGGTTAGATGAACAAAACGAATTGCCCGTCCTTGTCATGCCAAATGCTGGAATGCCCATTAATGAAGGCGGCAACGCAGTTTATAGAATGACTTCAAAAGACATGTCTCATCATCTTGGAGAGTTCTTACACAAATACAAGAGGGTGAGAATGATAGGAGGTTGTTGTGGAACAACCCCAGAACATATCAGAGAACTCAGGAATGCATTAGAATCGTATAACTTATAATTCACAAACTATCAAATGACAATATAACCATTAAATGGACTTAAAACATGTACCCCGCGTTAGCTCAGCGTTAAAGGCCGTAGATTTAGTTCAGATTCCTGCGCCGCTTATAATAGGCGAACGCCTAAACACGCAGGGTTCGAAAAGAGCAAAAAAATTAGTACTATCAGATGATTTTGACGGCCTCATAGATCTTGGTAGAGAGCAGGTAAATGATGGAGCGCATTGTATTGACGTCTGTGTAGCAACAACCGAAAGATCCGATGAACTTGAATTTATGAAAAAGTTGGTAAAAAGATTAAGTCTTGAAATTGATGCTCCTCTTGTAATCGATTCAACAGATCCTAAAGTGATAACCGAAGCAATTAATCAGATTCCGGGAAGGCCCCTCATTAATTCTATTAACCTTGAAGGAGATGGTTCGCGTTTCCATTCTCTTGCACCCATAATGGCAAAATTTGGAATTCCATCTATTTCCATGTGCATAGGTCCAAATGGAATGGCCAAAACATCCGATGACAAAATTGAGGTAGCAAAGTTGCTCTTCGATACTGGAAAAAAATACGGGCTAAAGCCATGGCAATACATATTTGATGTACTTACCTTCACATTGGCAACCGGAGAGCAAGAATATGCAAATTCTGCAGTTGAGACTCTTAAGGGAATTTCATTAGTCAAAAAGGAAATTCCAGGTTGTTTTACCACTCTAGGCTTAAGCAACATTAGTTTTGGCCTTCCGGCGAATGCTAGAAAAATCATAAATTCGGTATTCTTGTATCATGCATTAAAAGCAGGACTTGATACTGTCATCATTAATGCAAGAGACATAATCCCAATAGGGGAAATAAAACAGGAACAAATCAAGCTTGCAGAGGATCTCATATTTAATAGACACGCTAGTGCTCTTTCTGACCTGATTTATTATTTTGAGAATAAGAATGTTAAAGTAACTAAGAATGAACAAAAGCTAGAAGAAATAAATAAAGATTGGAGTTTTGACAAACGTTGTTACCATCGAATAGTAAATCGTATCAAGGATGGAATTGAGGACGATGTGGTAGGAGCAATTTTTGATAAACTTGAAAACAAATTGAAGGCAAGGCCGGAAAATATTCAAAAGGAGGCAATGCTAAGGCAACATCCAGAACTAGCGCACGACGCAGCAGTTGAAACCCTTAATGTAGTATTACTTCCGGCAATGAAAGAAGTTGGTGATAAGTTTGGAGCGGGGGAGTTAATTTTGCCTTTTGTATTGAAATCAGCAGAGTGTATGAAATCTGCAGTATCAGAACTCGAGAAATACCTAATTAAGAAGCAGGGAGTAAGCAAAGGTAAACTAGTTCTATGTACAGTATACGGTGACGTACATGACATTGGTAAAAATCTTGTAAAAACAATTTTTTCAAATAATGGATATACGGTTTATGATCTTGGTAAACAGGTTCCAATCCAACAAATTATAGATAAAATTATGGAAGTGCAGGCAGATGCCGTAGGATTGTCTGCATTATTGGTTTCTACTTCAAAACAAATGCAGTTTTTTATAGAGAAGGCAAAGGAACTAGATCTCAAAATTCCAGCACTGTGTGGTGGTGCGGCCATAAATAGTGATTACATAAATCGAATTGCAAAGGGAGATGAGTTGTACAGGGCAGGAGTTTTTTACTGTAAAACAGCCTTTGATGGACTAAATGTTATGAACAAATTGAGATCTCCAGAGAGGGATAAATTCATTCAGGAATGGAATACCAAAATTAGTAAATTTGATGAAAAGAAGACAACAAGAGTAAAAACTGATACAGATTCATTAACTAGTGAAATAAAATCTGCATCTCCACCAATTGCACCGCATCTAGATACACCAATAATAATAACACCTTCAGAAATTGATCTTGAGGAAGTCTGGCGCTATTTAAATAAAAAATCTCTTTTTGTTCTGTCATGGGGTATAAGAGGTAAATCTGCATCCAAAATGATTGCTGATCCAGAAGCATTACTCCTAGAGTGGAAAAAGAAAGTTATTGATGAAGCGCTTTTCTCACCAAGTGTTGTCTATTCTTACTTTAGGTGTAACAATCAGGGTAACAGGCTTGTAGTTGAATCAAAGAAACAAAGTGAAGTGGCTTTTGAATTTCCAAGATCCTCAAAACCAAAACACTTGTGTATTACTGACTATTTTGGGAAACAGGATATTGTAGCCTTCCAAGTAGTTACTGTCGGTCAAAAAACCGTTTCGAAAATTGAAGAACTAAATTCAAATAATAATTATACGGACGCGTATTATCTTCATGGTCTTGCGGTAGAAACAGCTGAAGCTCTTGCGGAATGGGTCCACCATAGAATAAGAAATGAATTAAATATTGACAAGAATAGAGGATTGAGATATAGT
>JBHENS010000082.1:0-4808 GCA_046261955.1 Nitrososphaeraceae archaeon
GCAAAAAAGCATTAGCTATCGAGACATAGATAAACGATGAAATGATCTTTCTTGAACGTCATAATGAAAATATTCAAAAGTAAAAAGAACAACATATGGACCTGCATTGTTAACAATACGATTCCCTACTGTCCCATTCTTAATTAGACCGTTCCTAGCGACCACAAAACAAAGCCTATTTTATCTATTTTACATCATGCAAATTAATTTCAATGATTATCTTATATCTTAAGTTTATTAAATAATAAATTATCTAGATAGAGTTCTTTTATAACAATTCTCTAATTCACTACTTCAAAATAAGCGTAACCGCTCATCGTATGCGATGACATATTTACATAATGATACAAGAAATATATAGATTCTGATATACGTTGTATACCTGCTGAATTGAAATATACCAAATTTATGAATAGAATATCAGTTCACTTAAATATCTAGGTGAAGCTAGGAGACTTATGAGTTCAAGGCTAGTCATCTTATCGTTAACAATACCTTTGCTATTTAGTTACGGCTTTGGAATTATTGGTTATACAAGTGGTCAAGTCAACACCACACAGCAGCTGCAGGAACTACAAATGAATCAGAATGAGAGTAATGTAAATGCAAGCCAGATACAGGGTAATGGGTCTGCTGGTAACTTGACCAGTGCGTGTGACCCTTCATATCCAGATTTTTGTGTTACCACGTATTCTGCAAACTTGACTTGTACCGATATCCCTTACAGAAATTTTACAGTGTTGGCACCAGATACTCATGGACTAGACTCTGATGGCGACACCTTTGGTTGTGAAAATATTGAGGTGGCCTACGTGAATTCGAGTGTCACAAACAAATCGAGTAACCTTAATACAAGTCTTCCTTAACAATGCCTCCCGAGTTACTAAATGGTATTAAAATTGGTAAAATGGATGGAATAAAGAGCCAGATAAGAAAAATCACATCCTTTATTGATTCATAAATTTTTATTTTGTAGGTTAATTGTTAAATTTTAAGAAATGTTTCTCTAATTTGAGAATGCGAATAAGCCTTAAATAGCCATCATTTTACATATGTGGTCATCATTGAGAAGATTTAACTCAAATATTACAAGATCTATTCTCTTAGTTCTGTCGTGCAATGTCGTCCTTCTGATTGTAGCATTACAATTTTCTTCATTTAAATTGGTCGCTGGTCAAATGCCCAACCAAATAGAATATGTGTATAATATTGAACAGATGAAAGGTCACCTTGAACAGGCCATTGAAAACAAAGAGAATGGAAACAATACACTAACCCGGGCACATATTCTACATCCGATAGTAGAAATATATGATTTTATTGAAGCTCCTCTTGTTACCGTTGATAGTAATCTCAATCACTCTCTTTATACTTCGCTGAATGAGCTATCACAAAATGTTGAAAAATTAGACTTCTCTCAATTTAAGGAAGAAACAAATAAAGCGAATCAGATGCTAAACGATGCGATAAAACTAGTTGTTCCACAAGACAATAGTACTCTGAACCTAATAGCAGCCTCATGGCTACTTGAGGTGGCAAACACAGAATATGAGGCCGGTGTTAGGGATGGGCAAGTACTTACAATAGTCGAATACCAGGATGCAAGTGGTTTTATATCGAGAGCAGAGTCCTTGGTTAATGACTCATTGCCCCTGCTTGATCAACCAATGAAAACTTCAGCTAACGAAGTGCTGAGCTTGATATCGCCTCTGCAATCGCAGGTACAAGGTAAAGCCGACATCCAGACATCAATCAGCGAGATAAGGCAAAAATTATCTAATATGACTGGGATCTAATAACTAGAAGTACAACCTAGTGATAATCACTGCCAGGAAATCAGTCATTTTTGATTGAGGTCTTGGATCACATTTGGTTCATTCTTGGGATAAATGTACAAGTTCTGTAAAGTTGAACTAAGGTTGGACTTACCCAAATACTGAATCGTTATTTGACTTCTCGCCATTCTCATTCCGTGCCTCGACATTATTATTCTCTATTTCTTTTTCTATTACGAATTTGTCAAGAATTTTACCTGCCTGATTATCATGAAAAGTTCCAGTCAATGTAGAACGCGAATTGTCATTACCAATGTCTACATTCAGAAATCCAAAATCCGCAGCAAATTGTTTACTTACAAAGGGAGCTTGTCCATCAAAAGAATAGAAATTTACTCCTCCAGTTCCAACTATTGCAAACACAATACCATCTTTTTGACCGTCATAAGATGCAGTATGCTCATTTGTTACTACTGGTTTAGAACTATCATCAGGGTTGAATGCTATAGGGTAAGTCCTCTGATAATTGTGATTATGTCCACTCAATACTAAGTCTACCCCGTATTGCTCAAAGATGGGATGATAAAGATCACGTAGCGACGAATAAGCCTTGTGCTCTGACGGTGAAGTATAAAGCGGTCCATACGAACTAACTATTATCCAATCAACATCTTTATTCTCAGATGCCTTTTTCAAATCTTGTAATACAAAATTATACTGCTCAGAACCCTTGTTATAGGTCGTTTCTGCAGCCATGATAAGAAAATGTACATTGTTATAGTCATAAGAATAGAATTGTTTTTCCAAACCAAAGCTTTTGAGATACTGGTTAGTTTTTGCTTGTCCGTCTTCAACATCATGATATCCAAAAGAAATCATCGTCTTGTCTTTAAGAGGGGTCATAATATCAAACCAACAATCTGCAGTACTGTGATATGAAAGATCTCCTAATGCAAGAACAAATTCAGGTCCCTGCTTTTCCATATTTGCTACAGTATTTTGTGTATTTGTTGAACATCCAAAATCACCCGCTGCAGCAAAGTTAAAGTTCTCTTCTCCATTACCATTACCAACATTAATACCATAACCGTCAAAAGTCTTACTATCATCATCCTTGCTATCACCATCATCATCACCGTCTTCGTCAAATTCGTTTCGTTGTTCTATTAGCCGTTGATTATCCTGGTCATTTAATAGCCTGTCCTTTAAATCTTGTAATTTCTGGTTTAGTTGATCAATTGTTACTTCGTCTACTATAGCATTTTTCTCTACTTCGGCGTTCAATCCCGAGGTCTCTGGTTCCTGTTCATCGGCACCATTGTTCTCACCCTTCTGTATATTTTCCTGTTCTTGTTTTAAGATCTGCAATCGTTCTAAGGGGTTAATATTTTCCTCTTGAAGGACGTTAACGTCGTCGCTATTTGCTTCGTTTCCATTAATCTCTTTCTCATCAGCATTATCATTCTCCTCATCCTCTCCCTGTTGTTCAGACGCAGGTGGATTATCTTCATTTAGATTCCCATCTTTTAGCTGCTGTAACTTATTGTTTAGTTGATCTATGCTCTTGTTTGTTTCAGTCGTGATATTTTCAATTGGTTCATTAAAAATGATTCCGTTATTATCATTGTCAGATTCGGGACCGATCTCAAGAATAGGCCCCAAAGACATATCTTTAATCTTATAGCTTACGGGTAATACTGGATCCCATTGGTAGTAGGATTGACTTGGATAATATGTAAGGACGTCGGATGTGTTCGAATTAGAAGGTATCGCAGAAAGGAGTAATAAATTATTAGTCCCTATATTAGATACGAAAATGAGAAAGACCAATGAAAATCCAATTACGAAAATCTTATTTTTCATGATAACCACGTTAGCCTAATCCTCTCTAATTGAATTGAAACTATAAATGTCTTTTGGGTGGGCATCACAAACTAGATACATAAACCAATTCCAAAAATATTGATAT
Source organism: Nitrososphaeraceae archaeon (assembly GCA_046261955.1). GTDB lineage: Archaea > Thermoproteota > Nitrososphaeria > Nitrososphaerales > Nitrososphaeraceae > TA-21. Next base: position 3,745 of record JBHENS010000082.1, read on the forward strand.
ATGAGAGTATAGAGAGTGTTACAATGAGAATCTCATCGGAAATAGCAAAGGCGATCAATGATCAAATTGCTTATGAAGCATCAGGAACTCATGCATATGTTGCAATGGGATCGTGGTGTGAGAGAACTGGATATGATGGAAGTGCAACATTTTTTTTTGAGCAAGCTGCTGAGGAGAATACACATATGCTGAAATTCGTTCACTATCTTAATAATGCGGGAGCAGAAGCGATTATTCCCGCAACAGAAAAGCCTCAGGGCAATTTTGATTCATTAGAATCTACTTTCCAGGCAGGTTTAAAAAACGAACAGGCAGTTACAAAGCTCATTAATAATCTTGTAGAGATTGCTGAAAGACAGAAAGATCGTGCTACGTATTCTTTCTTACAATGGTTTGTAAGCGAACAAATAGAAGAAGAAACATTGTTTGAAACCATACTTCAAAAATTCGAGATAATTGGGAAAGACAAACTAGCGATATATCAAATCGACCAATCCTTGGCCTCAATTAGATCAGGAACAATGGCCAAAGGAGATTCTCAAGAGCAACCACCAGCTAATTAATTAGTGAATGCTCCTCTAACGTTTTTTGACACTATTTCAATTCAAACGAGGAACATCTCCTTAGCGAATACACTAAGATTGCAGATTTATTGACCTTCAATGAAGAATTCAGGTTGTGATTACAAATAGATATTCTAGAAGTAGAAGAAAGTAAAATAGATTCCTTTGCTAGAGACATTGAATTACTGAAAAGGAAGAATAGAAGCAAATAGAATTATTCTGACCGGTATATGGGATTTAATATCTAATCGTGTATTTTATATAGGAACGGTCATTTCTGAGATAATGTGGATTTTGACCGTTCTTACCTGCGTTTAGGAGGCATATTTAAACGATGGTTTCCTTCTACAATGTGAGAATCATGTATGTAAAATAAATATTGCAAATGTTAAACTGAGTTGGCTATATAGACTAAGGTCTGGAGTCAAGCCAAACGGCATCTAATCACTCATCTATGGAAACGGGACGAGTCATCAAAATCCATCCTACCCAGCTTACATC
>JBHENS010000083.1:0-3722 GCA_046261955.1 Nitrososphaeraceae archaeon
CATATATCCATACATACATGCAAACTGATTCAAAAATATTTTAATGCTTTAGATGATATTAACATACATTGGTAAATATCGACTATGTAAATAGTCTTTAATACTTTAGTTCCCATATATCGCCACTAACCTGGTGAACTATATGGCCACATTGAAACATGAGCATTCAATTAATGAAGAAGAAATATATTTTAATTTTATAAACTCGATAAAGTCGGAAGTTACAAAAAAAACTTATGAGAGAAGTATTAATTTATTTATGCAATTTTATCGTGTGAACAGACTATCTGAACTTTTATCAATCACAGATCCTCAAAAACAGATCATAAAATATTTGATGTCATTAAGAGAGAGAGGATTATCATTTAATTCAATTTCAACCGTTGAATGGCATTTATCACCTTTACGATATGAATGATATAGTTTTAAACAGAAAAAAAATAAACATGTTCAAAGGTGATTTCACACGAAAAATCGTAGATAGAGCGTATACTCACGAAGAGATTAGAAGAATACTTGACGTTTCTGACTTGAGGATGAAAGTAATAATATTGCTAATGGCCTCTTGTGGTATGAGAATAGGCGCAATTCCTGATTTAAGATTAAGAAACCTGGAGAAAACCAATAATATTTACAAAATAACTGTTTATGAAGGTACAAATCAAGAGTACTTTACGTTCTGTACCCCAGAATGTACTCCTTTCATTGATTACTATTTTGAATACCGAAAAACGAACGGAGAAATTTTACATAAAGAGTCATTTTTGATCCGAGATCAATTTGATATTACAGATATTGAACAAATTCGCAATAGAAGTAAGGGCATTGTGCTAAACACTCTAAGAGTTTTAATCCGTAATATCTTACTAAAATCTGGACTAATAACAGTAAATCATACTGATATCCATACTAGAAATGAGGTTGCAAGATCACATGGATTTAGAAAGTTTTTCACCACACAACTTGTGAACTCAAAAGTAAATCCGGAAATAAGGGAAATGCTACTTGGTCATAAAATAGGTCTTGCATCATGTTATTACAGACCGACTCAAGAAGAAATGTATCAGGAATATTTGAAGGCTGTCGGATTATGGAATTAGTAACGACCATTCTAAAGCGATAAGATTATGGAAAGGTGTTTGTGATGAACTGAATAATATTAAAGTTCCAACTCTGGTCTTAGTAGGTGATAAAGATCAAGTTACATCTAAATATAACTCTGAGTATATCGATAGGAATATTCCAGTCTCTAATCTAACTATACTTAAGAATGCTGGTCATGGAATTATTACTCAATATCCTGATACTATAAGTTCCAAAATTCTAGACTTCCTCGGATAGTTTATAGGTCCAGTAATTTCCAGCCCAATATCAATTTCCTGGTATTGATAATACATTAAAAATAAAAAAAACTGAAAGTATTTTTGAAGCCGATCCATTGTATAGTGAATTACAAATATTGGAGTGGGTTTTTTATCAAGTATGTAAGGATCAACAAAAAAATTGGGCGTAAATTTTTTATATTGTTTTTACGATATTAATGGTACTTATCACTCACTGATAGGGAGGATTTTTCTATTAGTGGAATAGGAGCATAAATAAAATTGGTAAAAAACAAAAAACGAATAAAAATAATACATGAGTCCGGTGTAAATTATACGTTTTCGAACACTGGTTCTATAAATATTAAGAGAGAGGAAAATGCGGATACTGCAAATGAGACCACATCGAGTACAGAAAAGGAGATACCTAGAGCACGTTCCATAGATTTGAGGAACTCAAAAATTCGACAGAAAAATAGGATAGGTGCCGAACAGATATAAACAAGTCATTCAGCAGTAACGAAACAAAACACAGTCTTGAATAATGAATTTTCCATGTGTTAAATTAGTTGATATCAGCATTAAATAGAATATTGTATATTGTACATTATGGGAAAAAAAGCCAAGAAAGTAAAAAAAGGAGTTAAAAAAGCGGGCAACGAAGTTGAAAAATCAAAAAGGAAGGACGAAAAGGAACTGAGAGATGATAAAGGATTTTAATATTTAATTGTAATAAAAATATCTTTTAGTTAATTATTTATTATCTTTCATAACAAAATATTATGTTCCTTATCAATCTGGTGGGACAATTGGTTTATCTGCTGCATAACTTCGTCAAACAAATCCCATCAGGTTTTAACTGCTTAATTGAGGACTTTCTAAGCCGTACCTTAAATATGTGTGAAAAATCATGATATGCTATGTCTAGCACAGTAACCTTACGTAAGTTTTCATTTTGTCTATCTGCTATTCTTGCGGTAACCGTTGCCCTAATCAGCAACCAAGCAAGTGCGTCTCCTGGTAACGAAACAATGGTACAAGCCGGAAACGGAACGGGCGATATAGCGATGACAGTCTATTCCCCAAAAGAGGTAGAAATCTCACCTGGTGAAAGCGTAACTTGGTATAACCCTACGGCCGTGGCCGAACCTCACACTGTCTCATTCATTTTTGATAATGAAGCGAAAGCGGATCTGGTTGCGCCTTTTGCTGTCCCTAATAATTCAACAACCTTTTCACCTCTTATTCCCAAATCAAATGCTGAGGCCCTTCTTACACCAGATAATGCTGCAATTATAGCAGTCAACAAGAGGGTATTTACTCCTGTCGTAATAGATTCAAATGATAAGGTGGCTTCTATCAAAGAGAATTATACTTTGACTGGAAGTGAAAAATATGTAAATTCGGGTTGGTTGTTGCCAAATGGATTAGAACAAACGTACCCAGGTTCCGGAAACACCTTTACCGTCACATTCCTAAATGCTGGGAACTATAACTACCTTTGCTTGATTCATCCATACATGACAGGGAACGTAATCGTAAAATAACAGAATCTAGAATGGATGAAATTATAACAATAATAAAAGAAACTGATAGTATTTTTGAACTAGATCCATTAGATAGCGAACTAAGAATTCTGAATTGGATTTTATATCAAGTTTGCAGTAACAAAATAAAAAAAATATAATGTTGCCTACAGTCACTTTCAATTTAGAAGTTTTAATCAGACGTTATAGCTTGATTTCCTAAGTTTACTTATCCTCGCTTCTTTTATGTGGCGGAAGCTAGCGTATATTATTATGATTGCAGTTATATCCAAAATAATCATCCCTACTAAGTTACCTGAAAAAAGCAAGATAGTCCCACCAATAAAGAAGAGAAAAGCAATGGAAAAGCCTACATAAGTACCTGTAGGAGTCCCTATAGCGTCTGCATTACCATATCGATCACGTACTATTTTTATTCCCATTTGTTATCCTCGCCAAGAGAACTTCGCAACGGCTCCTGATTTAGTTGAAAATTCTTGGTGAGGCATATCGGGATCAGACCAAATACTGCCACTCGGAGCCAGATTGAATGTCTCATCCTCAAATTGGAATGCAGAAGCAAAGCCTGCTCCATGTAGGCTCATAACCTGTCCTGCCTGGTTTTTTAACTGTTCAGACTTGATTTTTCCAAAATTACCAACTGTAGCCGTTAAATTATTCCCATCATCGTTAATTTCAATTTTTGTTACTTTAGTAGGTAACCATTGCGAGGTTAGTTGCGAGACCAGTTGCATAGGGCCGCCTTTTCTTCCCTGAAATATGTTTTCTAACTCATTCACCTGCTTTTCATTTGCTCCGTCATCTATGAATACTCTTGAAGTGGAATTTCCGTCCAACAAGGTCGGTCCCGGAA
>JBHENS010000083.1:3732-4687 GCA_046261955.1 Nitrososphaeraceae archaeon
TGTTAGTACAACATCTCTTCCTTGTAGATCAACACCTTCAGAACTTCCTTTATTAATTCGGAAAAGCAGCGGAGAAGCACAATATCCTTTATCCATAATCATCAATTCCTTGACACCAAACCAACAAGGACATAACATGTTGCAGGTACAACTTTCAACAAGTTTACCGCTTAGATCCCAAGCCATGCTGTGATTTGATATACCCCAGTGATATTTATCCTTGACTCATGTCGTAGCAGACGGATCAGTCAGTGGAGGTTAGTATACCGAATATTACTGTAATCAATTACTAGATCAAGATTACATTAAAAGCAAAGTCCTTAAAATGATTTCTAAAAACATGGGCGGTTTTAAATAAAAAATAAATTCCCATCATCATTAAATTTCAGTTGCGTCTCCATTGTTTTGAAATGGAAAGAGAATTAGAACTTCTGACAAATGAAAAGGATGAAATTCAGGTGAAAATAAGCCTCATATCGTTCGTAAGTGATTATTATTGTTACTCACCATTTTTGTAACACAAACATCAATATTATTGCAGTCGTTGGTATCGCAAGTGCCAAAATTGCGAAAATTTCGCCTATTCCTATAGTTTGATCTGTTAAATGTCTAATTGCCGGATGATGAGAATTTAGAAAAACCCAATTTATCTTTCTCATTTTATTTCTAGTTCACCTTGTCCAAATATCTTCCTCAATACTTCCTTACAATGTTCACAATATTAAGATAAAGTTTCTCAATTTATATTCAGAAACAGACCATAAACTATTGGCTATGCGTCTATATATTGGATGTTCAGGGTGGAGTTATTCATCGTGGCAGGGTCCCTTCTATCCTCAGAATATAGATAATAGGGCATGGCTTCCGTATTATTCCCAAGTTTTCAACTATGTTGAGATAGATTCTACTTTTTACAATACTCCCAGTGAATTAATGGTAAAGAACTGGAATAGAA
>JBHENS010000084.1:0-4594 GCA_046261955.1 Nitrososphaeraceae archaeon
CAATTAATCCTTTTCTATCTGCCCAGAATCCCCTCGTGGAGTCCGTTGCTGAACACTTCACTCCAACTTTGGTAGAATACTTTACAGATTATTCAATTCTGTTGATGTTTGCAGGATTTGGGGCACTTATAGCATTCAGGCGCCGAAATGATATGTCAATTTTCGCCCTAATAATTGGTATTACTGGAGTTTACGTAAGCGCAACATTTGCACGATTACTTGTATTCTCATCAATTGGAATAATACTCTTGGCAGGATTGGGTCTTTATGAAATCACCAGAACGATAATCCACTACAAGGCATTCGAACCGTCGTATAAAAAGAAGAGGAAGGTGGAAGGGCAAAAAACTTCTCAAATGGACAGACCAATAAAACTCGCATACGCTGTAATAGTGGTTGTTCTAATTTCAATTCCTGTACTGGACAATGGCTTTTTATATCCACAAAATTCAAATTGGTTGAGCTCTGCCGACATTCCGCCTTCTATAGCAAACGGAGGTACCGGATTTAGGGTCAAAACAAATGATTGGATCAACGCATTAAACTGGATTTCTACTAATACATCTTCAAATTCAGTAGTTGCATCTTGGTGGGATTATGGTTACTGGATTACTACATTAGGAAATAGAACTAGTTTGGCTGATAACGCTACAATAAACCAAACACGAATTGCAACTATCGCCAAGATGTTTATGGATCAGACCGATAATGGACTTAAAATTGCACAAGATCTAAAATCTGACTATATTGTTGTGTACGTTGTCGGACAAAGATTTAGTGGGATCAATAGTAGTGAGCTTTATGTTTTAGGTAATGGTGGAGATGAAAGCAAAAAACAGTGGTTTATCAGAATAGGAGGGTTTGATGAAAATAGGTATCTTGAACAAGACGGTTTTACTCCAACACCCTTCTTCTGGAACAGTACGTTACTTGGACAATTGCTACCTTTCACTCCTGTCTCGTACATACTAAATGGAGCCCCATCAGGAGAATATCAACCAGGCGCGATGACCATTTATTCAAAAGACATAAAGTATCCACAAAATGCAACTGCTGAACAACCATTGAGACTTGTATATTCTTCTGACAGCTTCAAGAGTAACAGGCCGGGTCTATTTTTCGCGGTATTGATTTATGAAGTTAACCATAACTATGTACCTAAACCCACATCGGATCCATATAATGAAATTGTTGAAAATGAAGAGAAATTTTCAATAAACACCCCCATGACTAATACCACTATGATATCAAATAACGAATCCAAATTGGCGGTACTAGATACGGCTCAGGGATCTATAACTATGGAATTCTTTCCAGATGTAGCACCCATCCATGTGTCAAATTTTGAGAAACTTGCAGAATCTGGATTCTACAATGGCACCATATTCCACAGAATTGTGAAGGGATTTGTAATTCAAGGGGGAGATCCAAATACAAAAAATAGCACAAACGTGGCCACATGGGGGACAGGTGACCCGGGTTATAAGATTGACGCAGAATTTAGTAACATACCGCACAATAGAGGAATCGTCTCGATGGCAAGATCCTCAGATCCGGATAGCGCGGGTTCACAATTCTTCATTGTATTGAATGACTCTAGATTCTTGGACAATCAATATACAGTATTTGGAAGAGTAGTAAATGGCATGGATGTTATTGACAAAATCGCTGCATTACCAACAATTCAAAATGATCAACCACGAGATCCAAATATGGCCAAAATAAATTCTATAAAAATAGTAGATAGAAATGCAACTGCAAATTGAAATTGAAAGTCAATAGTGAATTGAATTTTTTATTTCAATAAGGCAGCATAAATGAACGGTAACAATGTAGTTGCCTCTCCATGAATTGTAGTTTGTTTTGCTCCTCCCTTTACTTTTCCCCAAGATATTGCCTCTGCAACCAAGGCTCCACTCAAGCTGCCATCCCACTCTGAAGCTGTTGTTATAGAAACAGCATAATCTAGCCCTCCGCGGAATTGGTTCCACCATAGTGTATGATGTTTCGAAATTCCACCTCCAATTAGGAAAGCGCCAGTCTTGTTCGCTTCATAAACCAAGTCAGATAGCCTGGTTTCATCCAATAGTATATTTACATTAAAGTCCCTGTGTTTCTGATAAAAGAACCATATCTGACTTCCAACGGCGCCATCTACTATGCCAGGCACTATGACTGGAATGTCATTCTTGTATGCCCAGTACAAGAACGAGGTTTCATCTAATCTCTGTCCTAAACTTTTTGTTATTTCAAACGTCGAAATACTTCGTAATCCTTGTTTATACAGATCGGTTAGACAATGCTGCACCTTTTTTTCAATAACTGGTCCATAATTATTTTGTGGTACCAGTACATTTCCCAATCTATGAATATTCTTCCTATAAAGCAAGCTATCATCCATCCGGAAGTCCCCTGAATAGTATTTTGTACTTGTTCGTGCAATATCATGGTCGAGTGCACCACAGGTAGTAATCACGCAGTCGAACATCTTGCGTTTTAACATATCCTTTATAATTCCTCTTGCTCCTGTTGAGATAATAGAACCTACAAATGACAGGAATTTGGTACAATTTTTATCCTTCTCCATTGTACGTATTATATTAATACCATCTGAGAGATTTCTAGATTCAAACCCGCCAGAATTTGCCATACCATCAATTAGTAACGATATAGAATTAGATTCAATTTCGTAATCACGTACTGAATCACTCAAAATATTCTTATGTGATTTTTTTGTGCCTTTTGGTTTCAATTTCCTACAGTTAAGCTGCCAGATATATTTATTATTCTTATCTGTTTCAGTTAGAAACTACCTTACGATACTACGCTGGTTTGGATATGTGTCATACTCATTATTTGGGAGAGGTAAAGAAATGTTGAAAATTCAATATTTCGTCACATTATTATAATGATAATTTGGTATATCCTCAGATGCGTGTAAGATATTGGCGTTTAAGTGTCAATGACCTATTAAGTTCAACTTACCCGGTAGAAAAGGCTAATCACTGGGACATTAAATGCCTACAGGGAGAGTATGAACACTTTGGGGTTTTTTGGTTTAGATATGGAACTCCATTTGATAAGGAATTAATAAATGGCATCTGTTTCTATTATAATGATATTCCACAAGATAAAGTTCAACAATTACTAGATTTTCTGCAGCAAAAATATGGAGGAAAGGTATTATTTAGGCAAAGTCGAGTTTTTCTTCAAGGTTCTAGAGAATTTAATGACAAAAAAGAAATAGCCAATTTAGCAAATGAAATTAGCACTAAATTCAATGGACCGATAGAGATCACTCTCGAATTTGAAAGGGTTACTCTGGAGGAACAGGAAAAAAATACATTTAATTTTCCTGCAGGAAAGGCATTGCCTATTGCAGGTTCAGAATAAGCAGAGGCACCAACCATGATTATGAAGTAGATTTAGAATTGGTGTTCTATTAGGTCTCTGTATTATTGTCCTCAAGTATGGATTTTATTTTCTCCCTTAACTTGGAAATACTGACTGGTTTGCTAATAAAATGAGTAACATTGACAGATGGAATAACTTTGCTGAATTCTTCCTTGTTAATTTCAAATGCGGTAATAAATGCAATCTTCATAGTAGGATCATTTTCTTTTATTCGTCTATACAGTTCAAACCCGTTTACTTTAGGCATTCTAATATCCGTAATCACAAGATCGTAATATTTTGGAGGATGATTCTGAAAACTAAGGATGGCATCATCACCCTTCGAAAATGTCTCGACTTTGAAATCATTTTTTGACTCTAATCCTCTTTTTATGACCGAAAGGATATCAGATTCATCGTCCACAATCATTATTCGCGGTGGTGAAGTAATTTTCCTACTTTCCGTCATATTGATTTTTGATGTGGTTATCATATATAATAAGTTTCATTATGAGAAAATTGATATATCAAAAAAAATAATGTCATGAAAATGAGCAAAAAGATAGACTGGTTGGGCCTCTTACAAGATTCGAAAATTAAGGAATTTAACGAATGGAGAATGGCCAATATCTTTGAGAAAATCGATCTTAGCGGGAAGGATTTTTCAGGAAAGAATTTATCAAATGCATATTTAAACGGCATCAAGTGCAATGGGGCAATTTTGTCAGGCTGCAATTTACAAAGGGCTAATTTTGCTCAATCTGAAGTTATGGATTCTAATCTTGAGAATGCAGATTTGACGGATGCAATTTTTATTTATGGAAATTTGAAATATAGCAAATTAATGAATGCAAATCTGTCTGGAACAAACTTTATGTGGTCGGATTTAAGAAATTGCGATCTAGGGGGATGTAAATTTAACAAAACAGTCTTTGTTGAAGCTAAACTGCAGAATGCAAAATTAGATCCATTAGAAAATGAATCTGTTTATCTAAAATTTGCAAAGCTAGATTGACTATTTTTCAAATCTCATTTTTGAAAAGAACATCTCATACACACTAGGGCCCCAATAGATTAATACGAATGAAATGTCTAGATAAATTGCTTGGAAGTAAATAAGATTAGAACAATAAAGTTACTTGGTAAATGGTCAATTAATAGGGCCATAGGCAAACGACGTCCACTAGTGGCTGTTTTCAGT
>JBHENS010000085.1:0-4519 GCA_046261955.1 Nitrososphaeraceae archaeon
TTGATGAATGTAATATTTTGCTGTCAAACCTATTTAATCATAATGGAAAAAATAAATCTAACCATGATAATATTTTTTACGAATGGTTAAACCCCAAAACACTAAAAGGGGTGGAGCATATCCATGAAGAACTGGCATTTCGGCCTACAGGTTAGCATCATTCGAAATTATGTCAAAAGCGTGATTCAGTAGAACCAGACTACACAACCATTGTGATAACAATTTGTGGATAGAACTATTCGAATAAGTTGATAAGATAGGAACAGTTCATATCATGGTTCAACTGTGAATTCAATTAATGCTAAAAAATTACGTTTGCTAAAGAAAATAAAAAGGTTTACAGATTTCAAATTGAGTTTATGATACATACTTAACCTATGTTGCTCTTAGACATGTAATGAGCGATACACACGAAAACGAAAACAATCAAGATATTGAAACTGCACAGAAGAACCAGAAAAAAATAGGAGCTGCTGAAGACGACCCGAAGACTACAGGTCCAGCAGAAAACCTACGAGAAGAAGCAGCTGAGACGGTAGATAAAGACGAAGACGCAAATGAGCCTGCTTAAACATACCTTTTTTTGATAAACACTTTTCATGCCCAGCACTTAAGAGGAACATTCAACGATATAATCGTTACTAATAGATAGTACAAAAGTAAAAGCTGGGAGATTATTTTGTCGTCGACTCTAATTGGGACTTCAGGTTACATTTATTCTTGGAACAAAGGTAAGGATAACAAGTTCATATGGTATGTTAAGAAAGGATTTAACTCTGTAGAAAATTGAATAACCATCATGGAATGCTGCCCAATGGGAAATATTTGTTGGATCATATAAGAGAAGGTTAATATGTTCCTCAATTGAGGAACATAGTATAGATTCTAATGGTGAAAAATAGCATATTATAAACAGAAGGATTATGATAGAACTGTATGCAAATGAATGAATATATTATTTTTGTCATAGGAATATCCGCAACTATTTTCAGCTTGTGGAGTACAGTTCCGCAAATTAGAAAGTCTCTAAAAACAAAGGAAACTGACGATGTATCAAAGTGGCTTATTATTTCACTTATTGTTGGGCTTTCTTTATGGGTAATTTACGGAATTGTGAAAGGTGACATAGTCATCGCAGTAGCAAATGCCATTGGTGTTACTTTAAACCTAATCCTTTTGTTTCTCAAGCTGAAATATAGTTCTAAATAAACACGATTTTGATATCCGAGATAATAAAATACATTTTGGTTGTTCATTGCAAATCCCAAAGGCCATCTTATCCACAAATTCAGCGGTTTTGAAATCATTAGATAGGATGTTTACCATGTTCATTTATGACAAAAGAATCATACGTTACCAAAGTTTTACCTGATTCAATCAAATTTTATATACCACGAACTGAGGGTTTTATGGATGTTGTAAAGGAAATTGTCTCACGATATGGCAGCATGTCATTAATAGAATTTGATGGATATTTTGAAGGCAAATTTGAACCTGTCAAGTATACGCGATTAGAAGTTCACACAGCAAATGCAGACGAACAACAAATTATAGAATATGCCAATAGGATTCGGGCAATATTGAAACAAAGTTCGTTGGCATTTGAGTTCAATGATAAGCTGTTTCTAGTAACCAAAGTTTGAATCAGTTTACAACATGATTATGTCTTGCACAAAGACAATCAGAGACATTACATTTGGCATGCATCTTATCAACACATGGTGCGCATGTTGTACCTCCCTCTACATTTGCAGTCCCTCTAATGGTCACTTCCATGTCATTTTCTTCCATTTCCATATGCATTTCTTAATACAATATTGTTTATAAAAAGTGGCATTAGCCCATCCCAGATAATTACTTTTTCGGGTATTTATTGTCCATTTCAGATAGAAACTTTTCAGCGTTCTGAGGATCGATCTTCCTAACCAGCCATTGTAACATTTCATTGTTTCGTTCTTCCTCCTCCTTCGATTGTGGACTACCTACATACCACAGGAAAGTGAGTCCCGCAACTTGCCACATTAACTGAAGAATTCAGATTGCCAATTTTCAAATGTACCCCTCATATTTTCTTGCCAAGATTGACTCGTTACAAAATCAAAATACCAATGCCCAAGGAGTGACCCCGAAAACAAGATCAATGTAATCCAGAAAAAGCCATATTTTTTTTCAATACTGTGTTTATACTTTTTCATTATTAATCTAAGAGGAACATTATTTAAATACAATAAAAGAACGAGGCGATAAATCTTATAATTGGAAATATTCCATCAGCGGACAAGACATGAAATAACATAATGTTTTCGTATCACTGATAACAAAAACAGATGAAAATAGTTCTTACCTCTGATAAGGAAGAGTCCATAGTATCGTCTTCTCAGGAATACGCTTGAAATCTCTAATTTACTTGATGGAAGAAATTACTCGTTATTCTTAATCTCAAGGGCGTCATTGGCGGGCCCATTAATAACCTTCCCTGCTTGACCAGAGAATCTTGAGCCATGGCATGGACAATCAAAAGATTTCTCCAATTCGTTCCAACTTACAATACAGCCCAAATGGGTACAGATGGCAGAATACTTGTGCGTTTTCCCTTTATTATCTTTGTAGACAGCCATCTTTTTATTTTCTATCACCATTCCACTGCCTTTTGGAAGTTTCTCCATGTCTGAAATTGAATCATGTTCCTCTATAGCCAATCTTTATCACTTTATTTTCCTATTAGGACTGTATAAATTTGCCCAACGATTATCTTTACCTTGGATCAGATCACACAAAATAATACCTGCAATGGTACCATGTGTCATCCCGTTACCCGAATCTCCAGTAGCTATATAGACATTTTTATCTTCCCCAGGATTTGGACCTATGAAAGCCATTCCATCCATTGGCTCCATTACCTGTCCGGACCAAGCATATACTATTGGTCCCTTTACAGAAAAAATTTTTCTCATCCATGATTCTAGTCTCTTAAACTTTGCCTCATAATCCTTCTTCTCGTTGGCTATTCCTGTCTTATGATCTTCTCCACCTACTATTAACAAATCACTATCTTTATCTTCAGTCTTATGTATGCGCACATAATGATATGATTTTACATGATCCTTTGATCTTTGATTTCCTGTATCCCAGTAAAGAGCTTGTGGAATTGAGTTTTTTCGAATTTTTGCTGCTATTACATATGTTCGATAGGCGATCTGCTTATCATAGATCTTGCTTACCTTGTCAACAATTGGTGCATTTGTTGCTAAAACAATATTTTGTGCAGTAACGTTACAACCATTGTCAGTTTTTAATATACCCTCATTCTTTAACATGTTTATTTCCTGAGCATGAGTTTCTGTAAAAATTTGTACTCCTTTCTCTGAACTCATAGAGTTTACAATCCCAATTAGATATCGCATTGGTTGAAATTGTGCTTGGTTAGGAAAACATATACATGGAGATATATCTGCTGACTCTAATGGTGATTCGTTGACCATTTTTGCGCTTGAGATCCCGGCATTTTTGAGTGCTTTTAATTCCTTTTCTAAGGAAGATTTCTCGTCACTAGTATCAAGAAAAAGAAAACCATTTAATCTTTCAAATGCACAATCAATTTTTTCCTCTCTTACGAAACGATCTATATTATCTATAGCAGCAGTATGACTTTCCGCCGCTAATTTTGCATTTTTTGGCCCATGTTTTTTCTCAATGTTATAATACCTATCGTCAAGGGCATGAGTAATGTGTGCTGTGGTTCTGCCGGTTTCCCCGCTTCCTATATAACCATCCTCAAGTACTGCAACATTTTTTCCGGACTTGGATAACAAATAAGCAGTCGTAATTCCTGCAATACCGCCGCCTACTATTGCAACGTCAACAGAAATATTTTGATTCAATTTGTTGAATCTTATTGGACTTCGTAGATTGCTAAACCATGATGATTCTGTGTATCCAGATGACTGTACTTCCCAATTATCCCGGGTCTTTGCGTGCTCTGAAAATATTGTTGCACTCTCTCCGATTGTCATGTCCATTCCTTCAGCTATTGATATGACTAAAACTTTATTACGATTATATTTATTATGCCTATTCGTTCATACGTTTTTAGATAAATTCAAAGTTATTTTTATTACTAGTAATTAGAAATTATAAACTGCCATCATTAGTACAGAAATATTGATACAGATCTCTTCTATTTTTTATTCACAAGACTCCTTTTTAATAATAAATCCATAAATACTTTTGAGGCTTCAATAAGATAATGTCAGAATCAAGTGACATGCATACACAACTGGGGCAGGTGGAACCTGAACCTGAGGAACCAGGAGACGTTGAACCCGAACCTGCACCCGAACCGGGACAAGCAGGAGATATAGAAGACGATTCAAAGGAGTAGGTAAGTCAAACCGAATAATTCAACTTTATACACAAGTCAACATTACCCCTTATTTTTCAGGAAAAATTGGATACATTAAGGTGTTGTCGGGTTATCAAACATCCCAATCCTACATTGTGTCTTGGATAAGTATGAGTC
>JBHENS010000086.1:0-4332 GCA_046261955.1 Nitrososphaeraceae archaeon
GCTCTTTAAAGATGAGGAAGAAATTTAGAAAATTACCCAAATGTTCTAGAGTAAATAGAATTATCTGAATGTTTGTATGTCAAATGGTTCTTTTATAGAAGATAACATGAACAACATTTTTTTGACATAATTTTTCTTTGAAGGGAACTCTGTCAGTTTCCGTTGATAAAACTCTATCAAATGATTTATGAAGCAGTCTACATCCTGCTTAGTATCTGATGGATAGGTAAGTATCTTGGAATACCAGTATTCTACTAATGCATCCTCCCCATATTCTTGTTCCAATTCTAGAAGAAATGAAAAATTGGAATGACATTTTCTACATAATCCAAAGTGAGCATCAGCATATGATTTTTCTGTCACATGACCGCACTTTGCTTTCATAATTATTACTATTAGTAGATAGCAAATATAAATCATAATTAAGACTAAACTTGATATTCATCAAGGAACAAAAGGGGGCTTGTTGTGCATAAAATGATAAAAGACTAATTCAATAAACAAACCACTTCTTAGTGCTGAATTGTGTATAATACAAGATAAGTCATGTCAAATGCAGGATATAATATAGACAAGGGTAGCAAAGACTGGACTACTGTCGTTTATCACGCCTAATTTTTCTATAAACCAAATATCCTATGAGGGTTAATCCAATCGCAACAGAACCGTATCGGAGTAAATCTCTAAAGAGGATTGAAGTTGTGTTTGAACTAAATTGATTACTTTCAACAGGTAAATTCTGGATTTGGTCATTATTTACAGGAATATCAAGGTTTATAGTTTGTGGATAAGAAAGAGATACTGTCAAATTATCATTTTCTGTTGTTGAAACACGCGGTGCGATACTATATTTTCCTGTTGAAACTTCTTTTCCGACGGTGAGTGATATAGATCCATTAATACGATTTACTTCAGTTAGGTCAAATCTTTGTGGATTTGCCAAATAAACTAATCCTTGTAGACCAGATTCGGTCATTCCTATTAAAGATAATTCAACCTCTCTTAGTGATAACGCACTGTTTGTAAGATCTTCATTTCTGGTAACTAAGATATCTAATGGATATGTTTGGTTTGACTTAAGTCTCATTGGTAATGTATTTTTTATCTCTAAATCAAATGGAACTCTTAATGTATTATCGAGATATCCGATCTTATTAGATGCTAATTCTGTAAACCATATCTTTGATGCATCGGGCGATCCTGCTAGATAGACCACAGTAGCAAGCGGTCCAGTAGGAATTTCATATTCTGTTAGGATTCCATCTTTAGATATCTTTGATATTTTATTTCCTCCATGTTCTAAAAAGTATACATTCGCACCTTTGTCTGATATAACTTGACTAGGCAGAGATACGGGATATGCCGCCGATGGTGATGTCCAATATGAAGTATAGTTTTTTAGATCAGTGGTTATATTTGAGACAATAATCCTACTTGATCCATGATCTGAGATGTATAATTTATTGGTGTTTTTTGGGATTGCTATTCCAAATGGCGAGAATGAATCTGGACTTTGTAGCTTAATTTCAAACATCCCGGTAATTTTGCTACCCGGAACAAGTAACCAAGGCTCTACTCTTAATATACTGCTTGAGTAAGCCATCGTAATCCATAATTGACCACTATCATCGTAGGTAAGTAGAGTTGGGCCAGTAAATTCACCTGTAGGATATTCTCTAATAGTCTTTGAATTGATATCAAAGCTCCCGAGGTTATTACCAATTATTTCTGTAAACCAGATACTTTTGTTATCGGGAGACAGAACAAGACCCATTATACCTGAGTTGTTTGTTGGGACATTATTCAACGCTATCTGACCACTTTTTGTATTGATACTACCCAAAGCGTTTATTCTCGCATCTGTAAACCAGATGCTATCTCTCTCTTCATCATAAATCAATTGACCTCCTGCTAGATTTATCACAGCATTATCTGTCATAGTGTTACCCTCAATTGGATAGGAGATGAATACATTCTCCACGGGATTGAACTTTATAATTGTGCTTGTTTTGTTAGTTTGATGATAAAACCAAGCATTCCCATCAGAGTCAGTTACAATTCCTTTTAGACCTTGCTCGGAGAGATTTGGCACGCTAAATTCGTGAATAAAGTTACTTTTCTTTTGGTAAGTTACCGATTGTTGATTTGTGTTTTCAAGGCTAGGAGGGTTCAATATTTGGGAAGAACTTTCATTAATCACGAATAAAGCAAAGCTAGCGACTAGAATTAGTATCCAAATCTGGATTTGCGTGAACATCGTTGACTATGTCACTTATCCTCGTAAATATTAATTGGATGTGTAATAGTATAGTTTATTATGTTATGTCGAACTTTATTTTGGATCCGTCGTTGAATATAATATTACGAAATTCCGTTGCGCAGAAAGATTGGTATATACCATCGATTATGAATTTGACGCTACAATGCGGAGAAAATCAAGTGATATGAAATCTAATCCCATAAAATTGGGCCTACGTCCAAATATCCAACAGTTTCTAATTCTAGTTTTAGTTAATGCTTTTGTCGGTGCAATGATTGGATTAGAACAGACTGTTGTTCCACTAATAGGTAAAAATGAATTTGGTATCGAATCAAGTGCAATAATAGTGTCATTCATCGCTAGTTTCGGGGCGGTTAAGGCTGTTTTAAATCTCTTAGCGGGGAACTTATCTGAAAAATGGGGAAGAAAAAACGTATTAGTATTAGGTTGGCTTTTTGGGATTCCTGTTCCAATTATGCTATTATTGGCACCTGATTGGAACTGGATTATCTTTGCTAATATTCTTCTGGGAGTAAACCAAGGACTGGCTTGGTCAATGACTGTGAATATGAAAATTGACTTGGTTGGAAAATCACAAAGAGGGTTAGCACTAGGTCTTAATGAATTTGCAGGATATTTTTCGGTTGCTGCTATTGGATTTTTGACGGGATACCTAGCATCGACATTTGGTTTAAAACCATATCCATTCTATCTCGGTATTATATTCGCAATTCTCGGATTTGCAATATCTTGGATTATTGTAAAAGACACAAGAAAATTTACTACTCTAGAGTTAAAAGAAAATGCTTCAGAGTCACCTGAACAGGAAAACACTGCCAAAGACCTCACTTTCAAGGAAGTTTTTCTTCAAACTTCTTGGAAGAATCGCACCCTGCTGGCTATTAGTCAAGCAGGCTTGATTAATAATTTGATATTTGGCGTAACGTGGGGTATATTTACTCTTTACTTTTCCTCTTTTGCAATAGGTATTAGCGAAATTGGGTTTCTGAAGGCACTTCATCCTGGCATATGGGGAGTTCTTCAGTTGTTAACTGGAACACTTAGCGACAAAGTGGGAAGGAAGGTTCTCATCTATCCTGGAATGTTTATTCAGGGAATTGGAGTTTGGGTTGTGTTATTCACCAACTTCTATTGGGGTTGGATTGTTGGAATGAGTTTAATTGGCATAGGAACTGCTTTGGTATATCCTACTTTACTTGCCGCAATAAGTGATTGGGCGAATCCAAAATGGAGAGCGACTTCCTTAGGAGTTTACAGATTTTGGAGAGATATAGGATTTGTATTTGGAGCAATTGGAATTGGATATCTCGCAGATCTGTTTGGGTTAAACATTGCTATTCATTTGGTGGCATTCCTTGCGTTAGCATCAGGAATTTTTGTCCTTACGGTTATGAAAGAAACGAGTAGGCAAAGATGATGAAGGTAAATGAATTAGACTAGTGTAAAATCCACATGGTTCTCACCGCACTCGGCCCTTCCGTCAGTAATGTGATGTGATTATGTTGCTCTAAACCTTTCTTTCAGGAACATAGAAACTAATGAGGTCCCAATAGTGAGACAGTCCAATATAGCCACAAACCGCTTACGACTCCCGAGATTAACGCAGGTGCTAAAGACCTTGCAGAATTCATTGATTCATTGAGGCACCAGAGATAAATACAAAGAAGAAATAGTTTTTACAGATGATACTCCCTTTCTAAATCAGAATCAAAAAGATTAGGTTTCGAAATTGGAACGGTATGTCCTAGGCAGCCATTGTGATTTTGAACTTTCCACCGATTTGTAGATTGTTACTGGCAGAGGGTGCTTCCCAGTCAGTCATCCGAAGCAAAGGCCCAATGAATGATGTATTCGGGTCTGTTCCAATAGTCCCAAACTCTTTCCATCGGAGCATTTACCACAGTCTGTATGGTAATAGTCTTCATTATACCCCTAAAGCAAGCTATACTAAAAGGCATTACTCCACAAATGGAAAGGTTATCAAATATAACCTTCCAGCCTACCAATAATTCGAAATTAGGAATAAATTTTAAAGATGGTCTTCTAAAAAC
>JBHENS010000087.1:0-4319 GCA_046261955.1 Nitrososphaeraceae archaeon
TGAATTTATTCAATTTTCCTCGAAAATCAGTCGTACTTGCAATTCAATCAAGGTTAGCTAATATCAGCGTCTTAAGTTTCATTTGTGATGATATTTTCTTTGCATCTGAAATCATAAATTTTACTATAGAATCAATAAGTTACGTTTTAAGTAACTTTATTATTTAATTTGCCTATCTAATAATTTTAAAAAATTCATATTAATTATTCTTCTTAACCTACTGCTAGATGAAAATTAGAGTCAATTTTGGATTGCTTATACTCTTTGGAATATTCCTGACATCAAGTATAATGTTGAACCCAGTATTAGCGCAAATCCCATCAGTGACAGGTGTAGGCGTAAAAATAGACACTCCATCTGATTCACTTAGTGTGCCGGTTGGAGATTTGACTATTTATGGTGCATCCTCAGACAATGATATCACGAACTGTCAGGTTTACGCTGATTGGAATGATTTGAAACCAATGCAGAATGTAACGGCTAGTGGTCCTAAGGGGGATGCAGATTATTCGAAGTGGAGTTACACTTACAGTGGTAATTATCATGACATAGTCGAAGGTTCGAATGAACTTACATCAAAAATAACGTGTTACGACCAAGCTCAGAATGCTACGTCAAAGTCCTATTCAATTAATGTTACCGGAACAAAGGGCCGAAGTGAAATTGTAAATAATAATGTTAAGCAGTCTAACCAAAATACAGTTAGTGAAGATACCAAAGTATTACCAGTAAAGAGTAGCAGTAGCAATAACGAGAGTTCAAATGATACTGTCGAAGAATCCAATGAAAGTACAGATAGTGAAGATACCAACGTAATACCGGTAAAGAATATTCTTCCACTTTATTCAGAATCTAATGAAGAGTCAACCAAATCTGCTTCATCTGCAAATGAGGATGAAACAGAAGTAACGAATACGGATACGGTTGAATTACAAGATGGCTTCACCTCAATGGAAACTACTGGTACAGGGTCTGAAACTTCCGCTGCACTCAGCTCAGAGCAAAAGGAAGGAATAGGAGAATCAAATATGTTTGATATGAGTGAATCGGAAGCTACTGGTGCATCAGATGAAGGATTTACGTCTCATAGTGAATCCAATAGCTTTTTTACATTCGAACCAGAGCTAGTGGTAGATGAATTTAGTAATAATGACGAAAATACACTCGGAACAACTCCAAATACTGACCGTTCTTCCTCTAATTACGATAGTGACAATGACAATAATTCAATTTTCGGACTTAAATTCAACGGACTTGATGATGCCACTAAGAATAAAATAGAAAAGAGGATCGAAAACTTGGAAGATAAAATCGCTGACCGCGTGCAATTGTTTGACCTCATCGGATAATTATTTGTGTTCAATACTACCTTGGTCACTTACATTTGGGAGTTTGTTCAGCTCCCATCCATGGTTTCGGTATTTGATAATATAACAACTATTTACTTTGATTTTAATGTCTGATTTCAAGTTTACAATAATTGATAACTTACTTGTCAGATACTTGGACAAAAACAAAAGGGGTGTTCCACTTTTACTTCTCCATGGTTTAGGAGGTTCAATAGAGAGTTGGAATAATAATATTAATTTTTTATCCACAAAATTTAGAATAATTGCTTTAGATCTTCCAGGATTTGGTTTGAGCGATAAACCAAAGATCAGCTATTCCATAAAATTTTATGTGAATTTTCTGGAAAAATTTATTCAAAGAATAAAATTAAATCATCTCTTCATAATCGGATCCTCACTTGGCGGTCATATCGCTGTAGAGTTTACCCTTAAAAATAGGAAAATGGTTGATAAACTCATTCTCATCAGTCCTGCCGGATCCCTCCCAAAATCCTTCAAAGGTACTAGAGAATTGAAAAGATACATCCGGATAGTAAATGCTAGATCTTCTGAGGAGATCAGCAGAATATTAATCTCAATTGATAATTCCATGGTCAATCGTTCATATGCAGAAAGTATGTACGAAAGATTATCGCTACCTGGAGCAAAACAAGCGTTTATTTCTGCATTGAAAGGTAGTGCGAGGGCCCAACGATACAATAATCAGCTTGAAAAAATTGATACAAGTATGTTACTAATTTGGGGAAAAAAAGATAGAATGATCCCGTTAAAATTCATTCGCCCATTTATGGAACATGGTAACTCGCGAATCATAATTATTGAGAATTGTGGACACAGACCTCATGTAGAAAATCCCAGATTGTTTAATAAAGTAGTAAAGGATTTCTTAATAGAGTAATTTTCAAACTAATTTCGCAACAATGTTTCATAAGATGAATTAATTCTTGCACTATGTGATTTTATAAGTAAAATGAAAAGTACTCGATTAGATAAAAATTATAGTGTCATTTCTAAGAGAGGATTGGGTGACAATACTTATAAAAATTAAATTAGATAAGATTTTGTGAATTATTATTTAATAATAATATTCATTGTATGGAATTTATTTCTTATCCCTATTTTTAATTCTGATATATATGGATACGAAGTGTCCAAGGTAAATTCCTTAAATGAATTCAAAGCCTTTGGTTTCATTCCAATCAAGACTAATATCCTACCACAGTATGACGGATCCTCCACCCAATCAATTAGTAAAGTCAAAACACAACCTGACTTGAAAACTACTGATATTGATAAGACACAACCTGAACTGAAAACTAGTGATATTGATAGATCAAATACTTCAAAAACTGTTTCTCCCTCTGTTGGTGTAAAGATATTGTCACCAGTTAGTGGAAAAGATATACCTGTTGGAAATCTGACTATTTTTGGTGGTTCTACTGATAACGAGAGATCGGATTGCACTGTATTCGTAGACTGGAATAATGAAAAACCGTTCCAAGAGGCAAAAGCGGCTGGACCATATGGAAATGATGATTATTCATCTTGGACCTTCACTTATTCTCCTTCATATCACACAATTGAAAATGGAATAAATGATCTTACATCCAAACTCGAGTGTTTGGAAAATTCTAAGGTAACTACAAAGTGGCATAGTATCAATGTAACAGGAGTTGTTACTAATGATGCCAATCCAATATCTACATCAGTATTACACGATCCTCTTGGAATTCTCCCTCAAATAAAGTCCTTATCCACAAGTCCATCAGGAAGTACTCAAGGTATATCTAGTAATCAAACAACTATAGCTCCCACAAAACTCGTGACTCATATGGAATTATCGAAAGACCTAATGTTTCCTGGAGAAGCCCAAAACTTTACAGTAAAGATTTCAGATCCAAAGACATCACAAGATGTTGGAGGAGCAAATGTTGCCGTCAAGATTATGCAGGCTAACATAACGGTAAATGAATTCAATGGATCTTCTGATAGCTCTGGAGCATACTCTGATTCTTGGAACATTATGCCTAGTACTCCGTCCGGTAAATACGATATACTGGTTTCAGCATCTGCTGACGGTTACCTACCAGCTTCATTGACAGGAAGTTTCGAAGTTCAAAAACACTTGTTAGTTGAAGCAAGTTTATTGAAACGACTTGTTGCACCGGGTGATGAACAAACAATTGACGTGAAGGTTATTGATGCCAATACGAAAGATATTGTTCCTGGTGCGGATGTTTTGGCCAAAATTGGTCACAAGAAGGGATACAATGGGACTTCAGATACTTCTGGTGCATATTCTCATACCTGGAATATAACCTCTGATACTGCGTCCGGTAAACACGATGTGCAGGTTTCAGCATCTGCTGACGGTTACCTACCAGCTTCATTGACAGGGAGTTTCCAAGTTCAAAGACAGTTGTTAGTTGAGGCCAGTCTGTCAAAAGAGCTTGTTATACCTGGTGATGAACAAACAATTGAAGTAAAAGTTGTGGATGCCAATACTAAAGAAATAGTATCTGGTGCGAATGTTCTGGGAAAGATTGGAGCAACGAAGTTCTCTGCGAGTACCGATGATAGCGGATCAGTAGATTACACATGGGATACTCCACCTACAAGCGGTGGGAATAATTACCAAGTAGTCCTGGATGTTTCACATGATGGATATCCTAAGGTTACTAAGTCTACATCTTTTAAAATGGATAAGCCACAAAATCTATTGGAACCACCGATTAGTAATTATCAGAATAACATGATTAATGTCAAGAGCAAAGATTTGAGTAATAGTCAAGAAGAATCTCAAAATAAAGTTCAAGAATGTGCAAACATGCTCTCTTCCGTAGATTGCAGTGCTGAGGTTTATGACAAACCCATTCCCAATCCTACTACCGACGACAAACCCATTCCCAATCCTACTACCGACGACAA
Source organism: Nitrososphaeraceae archaeon (assembly GCA_046261955.1). Taxonomy (GTDB): domain Archaea; phylum Thermoproteota; class Nitrososphaeria; order Nitrososphaerales; family Nitrososphaeraceae; genus TA-21. The sequence goes on from JBHENS010000087.1 coordinate 4,278, forward strand.
ACCCATTCCCAATCCTACTACCGACGACAAACCCATTCCCAA
>JBHENS010000088.1:0-4312 GCA_046261955.1 Nitrososphaeraceae archaeon
GTATCATATGGTCCTGCATTCGCTGTAATAAATAAGGGAGAAAATGGATCGCTACTTTTCCATAACGATGAATTCTATCCAATTCCCGCATATCCTACTGAAAACATAAAGGATCCTACTGGTGCCGGTGATTCTTTTGGTGGTGCATTCATGGGGTACTTGTCACAACAAGAAAAATGGGATTCAAAAACATTGAAAAATGCAATGATACATGGAAACATTCTGGGATCGTTCGCAATAGAGGATTATGGCGTTGAAAAACTCACAAATATTAATGCAGAAGACATTCAGAAAAGACATCATAAATATAAAGAGATATTAACATACTAATTGAACATAAAAATCACCTGTTTATTTAACAGATTTGATTCGTAGACAAGTTTGATTTTTCAATGTAATATTGATAACGTAAATAGGACGATAATGGATAGTGAGCAGGATTGATCTGATACTAATTGGAAAACATCAAGGATGAGCTAATATCAAAAATTAATCTGTCAAATATAGAAGCACAGATTTTCTTGTATTTGATAATTAATGATAAAACACCACTACAAGAGATCTCAGATGACCTAAAACTTCCTCTTAAGAAAACAACCCAATTGCTCAACGGCCTAATTGAAAAGGGCTTGATATTGGAACTATCTGGTGTATATCAAACATTTCATCCCAAATTTTCAATAGTAAATGCATATCGTCTACATTGCCAAAAAATAGGTATCGAGTTCAAAAAAAATGTCCTGATTGATAGTTTGGCCTCCTCCTTGGAAAGAATACACGAATCTGCAAGAACTAAATATGGCAATGAGAATCAATAATTTGTCGAATGTCAACCGTTCCAGATAATAAGGTGGTCTATTTTGGAGTTATCAACATTAATGAAAGCAACAGAACGATAGGAGCTGTCGATATCTGGAGAAATGTAATAAATAAAAAAATGTTTTGCGAAGAAAAAAGATTGGGTATTCTAGAAATAGTAGACTACATTGGCATGCCTTCAATTCCAGAGGATCAAGAATGGGCCGTTGCAATAAATAGAAATAGAAAGGGGAAGGAAAGATGGAAATTAATAAAAATTATAAAAAATGGAAATTTCTCATTTATAGATACGGATGACGAAACAACCGTTAGCGTTAATGTCATGGATTACAAGATAGTAGACAGTAACTGGTGGAGTTTTTTGGTTTCCAAGAATATCAACAGAAGTATTGAAATAACAAGTGAGGAAAGTCCAAAGTGATTCGTGATTCTTATTCTTCTGAGGAACCTGAAGTATATGTAGAAAAAGCCCAGGGAGGACAGTATGCAAGCAAATTAAGAGGCTATTTTATTATTAAAGGCACCAAATTAAAGTTTAATGCCATTGCCTTTGGAAGGATTGGAGGTCATAATATTAGTCTGAATTTGACAAAAAAAACTCTATCCAAATTGAAAGAATTTGGTTACGACACCGAAGATTTCCAGCTAGTATTGCAACGAAAACTTGTCGAAGGAGAAGTAATTCTCATAGATCCTGCAACCAAAAGTCAAATCAAACCATAGCATCTTGTAATGCTGTTTTGCATTTGCATTTATTTCTGGTTTCAGGGATAGAAGGTATCAATGCAGCAAGCAATTCCTTAGTCTTATTGGCATTTTTGGTCAAGACCTCCACTATTCCCTTAGAGGAGACCGGATTTTCATACCAAACATCATAGTCGGTAACTGTTGCAATCGACATGTAGCATATTTGCATTTCTCTTGCAAGAATACATTCTGGTACGAGAGTCATTCCAATAATGTCACCGTGTAAAATGTCTTTAAAATATTTTGATTCTGCGCGGGTTGAAAAACGAGGTCCTTCAATACAAATGTATGTAGAACCATCATGTACATTATATTTCAGTTGTTTACCAACATTTAGAAAGATTTCTCTTAATTCATTGCAAAAGGGGTCTGCACATGAAACATGGCACACCTGTCCTTCGTTATAAAATGTATACTCTCTTCTTTTAGTAAAATCAATAAATTGATCAGGCAATACAATATCTCCAGGCTTGTACTTATCTTGAAGACTACCGACAGCAGATGGTGCAATGATCCTTGATACACCCAATGAATTTAATGCCCAAATGTTTGCTTTGCTGTTGACCTCGTGGGGTGGAATTGTATGTCCTTTACCGTGACGAGGAATAAAGGCAACAGAACGACCATTGTATTCACCGATAGCTACTAGATCAGAAGTTCTCCCATAAGGGGTAAAGATCTTTATTAATTCTGCATTAGTTAGTAATTCGGTATTATAGATACCAGTGCCACCTATAATACCAATTTCAGCCTGATATTCTTTCATTTAGTCAAACTCCAAAATACAATTGACATTGTATCCATGATTTTTTAATTTGTCCAATCCTTCCAAATAATTCAAACAAATGATAAATACAAACCCTACTACTGTTCCTCCCAATTTTTCGACAAGCGATGCTGATGCGATTGCAGTGCCCCCAGTTGCAAGCAAGTCATCTGCAATCAGAATTTTCTCTCCACTCAAAATCGCATCATTCTGAATTTCCATAACACGAGTCGCATACTCAATACTGTAAGATTCCTTGATTGTTGGACCGGGTAATTTTCCCTCCTTCCTAATTAAGACCAATCCCTTACTCAGGCTCATGGCAAGCATGGAACCTATCATGAATCCGCGTGATTCAATCGCTGCAACTTTGTTTATTTGAAAATTGTTACACATACCAAACAACCTTTTATCAAGATAGTCCATCGAATCAGGAGTTCTAAAAAGTGGATTTATGTCCTTGAACGAAATTCCTTTAGTGGGAAAATCATTCCAACTTCTAACTAGATTTTTAAACTTAGCATCGTTCATTATTGTTGTTTTTCATATCCTAATCTACTACATAATTAACGTTCCGATAGAACAAGACACTTAAAGTAAAGATGATTTAACCCACAAATATAGATCGTGGACTAACAAATGTACTAGAAAATTAATTTTTGTTTGTTCCGAATATTCTATCAAAATATTCAGATTGTTCATTGACTACCTGTGCAGATTCTCCCTCGTCAACTCCAGCAAGATCCTTGGCCAATTTTTTCTTGTACCCTAGTTGCATTTGTCTTGCAATTTGGATCCTTTGAGCCTGGGGTGAACCTGCTCCATGCATTGATTCTGTAAGATATCCAACAGCATTTCGTCCAAGTGTCATATTTTCAATTAATCTCAATATGCGCATTCTATTTTCTGTAGAAACCCCCTTTCTGCCTTTCAGGTATTTTTCGAGAAGTGGTCCCGTATCAGGACTACGGAAATCCTTTTCAGATGGCATGGTTACCATCAGACCTCCAGCTATGTCTTGCGCAAGTCTCCCAATTTCATATGGAAATCTTGTAACGTTGTGCTTACAGACATTAGCAAGCATATCGTCATTTTGATAGTTTCCGGACAAGGTTTTATGAGACTGGTATGATGATGCTATACCTGCACCAAAGATAGTTTCGTTTAGGTGTGTCATTTCTACCAGTTTATCTTTAATATGCGATGCATTTGAAATGCCATTATAATCAGCTATTGAGGCTGCTGCGCCTATCAGTACATCACCAAGGCCAGTCTTGCAGACATAGCTACGCCTGTGATAACATGTAAACCTCTCTACAAGCATGGAAGCAAATTCGAATTCACCGTCCATGAAAATTAATTCATTTGGAATGTAAGCATTATCAAAAATTATCATTGCCTCTTGTCCAGAAAATTTAGAATTTCCAGCGTCCAACTCACCACCCTCCATACTACGAGTGTCACAGGACTGTCTTCCATAGATATACGTGATACCTTTTGCATCTGCAGGAATTGCACCAACTATAGCATAGTGTTTGTCCTCGTCCCTCAATCTCATGGTAGGCATCACCAATATCCAGTGTGAATTTATGCATCCAGTTTGATGTGCCTTTGCGCCAGATATGTAAATACCATTTTGGTCCCTCTTTGAGATATGTACGAATAGGTCTGGATCTTCCTGTTGTGACGGGCTTAAACTTCTATCGCCTTTGACATCCGTCATGGCGCCACCTATCACTAGATTATCATCTTGCATTTTCTTTACAAACTTCTTAAAACGATCGTGATATGGAGTTCCAAATTTTTTATCTATTTCAAACGTTGTCGAATACAATGAATTCAGAGCATCCATTCCCACACATCTTTGAAAACAAGTCCCTGTAAGTTGCCCCAATTTCCTTTGCATTCTATTTTGATTAACAAGATCATCAGCGCTTTCGGCAATATGTAAGAATCTATTTACTTGATTACCACTAAGTG
>JBHENS010000089.1:0-4303 GCA_046261955.1 Nitrososphaeraceae archaeon
GCTTGATTCTGTTCAGGTAATTATTCCATGTAGTTATCCATTTTTTATCAGGATCATCTTCATACGACTTGATTTTTGTATCCAGATATTCTAGGATTTGTTGCTTTGTTTTAACATCATAAAATGAATCTCCTTTACCTAGAAAATTGGCGAAGGCTATTACCACTTTTAAGTTATTATTTTGATGGTGTTCAGAAGAGCCATTCTTTCTCATATAGCCGAGAAACTCATTAACTATGGCCACATTCGCTAAGTTTGGAATATTTGGAATTTTTGCAATCGTAGTCGAAAGTTTTATTGGCAACTTATTTTAACTCCCTAAAGATTATTTCTGAATACAAGTATATGAACCCGTTAGAACAATGGGGCCAGTGGGATTTGAATCTTGTAGGTCTGATATTAGTATCTTACCATTTACTAAAACCTAATGGTAAAGGTTAAATGTCAATTTAATAAACACATAAGTGAAGCATATTTGAGTATGGCGAATGGGAAATTCAAAAAACTCAATTCGAAAATTTTTCTTATCATGATTCCGCTAATACTTTCTGCATATACTCATTTATGGAACGTTGATGGATTTCCAAGCATATACAGAGATGAAGATCATTACATGAGAAAAGCAATGCACGTATTACGAGGCTTAGGTCCTCAGGAAGGACCAACGGAATTACTAAGTTATCCACAAACTACATATACACATCCTTATTTCGGGCAGCTTTTTTTGGCTTCAGTACTGGGTGCCATTGGCTACCCAGACTCACTAAATCCAACAACCACTTTCACTTCAATCAAAGAAGTGTTTATGGTTCCACGGCTGCTAATGGGATTGCTCGCAATACTTGATACTTTTCTTTTATTTAAAATCGCAGAGCGCAGGTACAACATGACTACTGGGCTAATTGCATCGGTTCTCTTTGCAGTAATGCCTCTTACCTGGATAATACGCAGAATTTGGTTAGAACCTATTCAATTACCCTTTATACTCGCCTCCATATTACTTGCGTTATATATTACCAACCCAAACCTGACGGAAAAAAGAAAAAGTATTCCTATTGTGTTACTCTCTGGTACCTTACTGGGTTTAGCCATATTTACAAAAATTCCAGTCGTATCACTGATACCACTTGTAGGATTCATAATATATTCAAATTCTAAAAATTTTAAGCTGATTGGTTTGTGGATAATTCCAGTGTTATTGATACCCCTACTTTGGCCGATGTATGCAATTTCTCAAGGAGAATTCAATGAGTGGATAACAAGCATGTATTGGCAGATGGAAAGACAAAACAGTGGTCTGTTCTCCTCAATTGAAAAATTATTTAATTTAGACCCTATTCTTGTGGGATTTTCATTTATTGGGCTTGCTTATGCTGTGGTTAGAAAACGAGATTTATTTTTAATACTTTGGATCGTCCCATTTATCATGTTTCAGCTTGTCAGTAGTTACCTGCAGTACTGGCATCTGATTCCTATATACCCAGCACTTTGCATAGGTTGTGCAATTTTAATTACAGATGTATCAAAAATATTTCGGAGTCAGAGAATCAAAAAATTATTGCCATATTCATTACTGACTATAATCTGTTTGTATGGTCTAACAGTAACGACTATATTGATAAGTCTTAATCTTACGTCCTTTCACTATGAAGTTATTTCAGTTCTTGGTAATGAGATACAAAAAGCAAATAAAATAACAAATGAAAGTAGCTGGTATACCAATAAAGATAATAACATACATGGCGTTACTGTATTAGGCAATAATTATTTCCTATGGTTTCCCAAATATATACTTGACAAGAATGGGATCAATGAATATAAGAATTATTACCACCATGGAGACATAAAAACAAATAAAATTGTCATGGCCATAGGAGATGACTTTATCGACGAGATGACGAGATATAATAAGTCAAGTATTAATATTGATGAACTTAGTGTACTAGTATATAGCTCCAATTTTACATTAAGGATAGAAGAAAATCAATCCGCAGTACCACACAGAAACATTTATCCATTCAGCAGCCTAGTTGATTTAGATCCAATTGCCACAACCAATATCGAAATTCGCACCAATTATTGACGCATAAATAGTAATGAAACACACTTTACGAGGTAACTTTAAGTCCCAATGCGTAGGGGTGAATTTGATTTTTCAGATTGATCTCATTTAGAATTTCTAGTTTCTTTACAGAGAGAACTTTACTTCAAAACAATATGGAAGAAGAAATTAATATCATTTTTGGTTCATTGATAATAAACGGCTCATTCAATTTTTCCCAAAATGACTGCAACCAAGATGACGCTTAGAATTCCTATAGTTATCGCAAAGATTAGACGTCTGAATGCAACGGGATTCAATTTCTATTCCTTTATTCACCTTACAGTTAATACCGGACAGTTCGCAAGCCTTACCACATCTGACGTAACACTGCCTAATACAAAACTCTTGAGTTTGGATCTTCCTCTGGGTCCCACAACAATTAAATCAATATCTTTATCTTTGGCATAGTGTGCTATGGCATCGGCGATTTTAATTGAAGCGATAATTTCGGTCTTGACTTTGACAATCTTTCCTGTATCGCTGTGATTATGGATATTTTCCAATACATTAGTGAGATATTCTTGCGCTTGCTTCTTAAAATCGATTACATGACTTGGGAGGGTTGCATTACTCAGATTGCTCTGTGCTCGGACAACGTAAAGGACTACTAGTATTGCGTTATAATCTTTGGCAATTCTAGTTGCATAAGAGACTGCTTTATCTGCTGATTTACTAGATTCATTTATTGCTACAAGAATTTTGGAAAATGTTTTCTTTCTCGTTACTTTATCCATAATTGATTTCCTTTCTTATTTTGTCGGTAGTGGCTAAAAAGCTATCCTCTTCGGTGACCGACACTCCTAAAATGACTCAAGAATTTTCCATTCTACGAAAGAATAGGGTCAGAATTAATTTTGTAACGAGGGTCTGCTCCCCAGCAGTGAACTTACAGTTGGTGTCTGATCAAGCTCAAGATTGACAGTAAGTACATTTGATATTGACTTTGTCCTTGACACATCTGTGAATGTAACATTCGCCGATACACTTGTCAGTGACTTATCTTGAAAAGTGGTCTTAAGTGTCTCTGTACCGCCATCACCTTGAGCAGTGAAACCGCTTGGGAATGATGTAGTTCGTAGCAGTGTTCCGTTAGGAGCAAACACATTCATCTGTGCGTTAATCATTTGATCTTTTATTGATTCATCTTCAACAGTATACTCTATATTTACTCGAACTTGGTTTGCATCAGTACTTGTTAGAGGCACGAAGCTTGAATTACCTGCTGAAATCGTTATACCTTGAGTAGCTTGTGCGAATGCGGATGGTGCAGAACCTATTATAAAAGTCAAACCAAATATCGACAACCCAAGAACGAACATAATCATATAATTAGTTAATTGGACATTATTGCTTATCAAACATAATGTATTACCCGTCCTAAATAAAAAATCTTTCCTTCGATTATTCCAAATACTGACCTAATTGGATAATGATCGGACAATAATTGAGTATTTTTCAGAGAATTCGTGTGGTTTGAACGCTAATGTCTTACATAACGGTTCAGCTTTATCAGAACTTAAAATCTTTCAGGTTTTCTTTTGAATTTAGACCTTCACAAGATTCGAAAAGCTAAATCACGTTATTTGCATTTGAAGGGCTATTTCATAGCAAGCCGGTCTGGAAACTCGGTAGAAATGGAATAAGTAAAATTAATACTGTTAACTCAATTTCAATTAGGCATGGTCGTATAACCGGTTAATTGAATTGAATCAAGCGTTGGTTGGATCTCATTTAATATTGAATCAAATTTCTCCTTTGGATTCAGAAATATTATTGCATACAACTCATTGTGTTTCTGAGTTAGAATCAACATCCCCTTAAAAGGAACATCATAACCTTGAGGTATCTTGCTCAAAAAATCATTTTCTGGTATTATTCCCGAAGAAGAATTCAAGAGTTTTGAAGGAGAAGAAAGATTAAGTAAATATCTATATCCGTGATTGCTCTGACCAAAGGTTAACTGATCCGCAGATTCTAGTATTCCCTTATGTTTTAAATATTCGGTCATAAAAGGACCAACCAAGAATAAAGGAAATACCAAATTGTCAGGAGCCTTAATTATTGCAAAGACGCTTTTAGTAGAATTTTGAAACCATATCATCGTAGTCGAATTATTAGTAGGACTTGGTTCCCAATTAAGAGGAGGAGTAACCTTAATCTCTCCCTTAGTCTCACTAATAGCAAGGCACGGCGCAGACA
>JBHENS010000090.1:0-4234 GCA_046261955.1 Nitrososphaeraceae archaeon
ATTTATTCCTACTTCTTTAAGTTATTTGCATTGTAATAGAAAAATAATCTATGCTGACCATGAAACAGCTATCATGGTTTTTCATGATCAAGTAAGACGATTTTGTGATTAGTATTATCGTATTGCGTCCAGGCAATCCATACTTTATTTTCTGTATCAAAAATCAAGGGATTTGAATAGAGTTGTGCATGCCCATTATCCAATGTCTTTTTTATAACAGGTGATCCAGAAGTGTCTCCAATCCATAGAAGTACTGAACCATTATTAGTATCATCGCTCCAAGTAACATAAATCTTGTTGTTACTGACCAATAGGTTTGGAGAAACAGAATTGCCGGAATTGTTGCTTAAATTTATCACATTCCCTGCAAGGTTTTTACTGTCGATTTTTCTTAACATGACATCAAACGTTTTGCTAGTATTCAGTGTATCGGACCAAGTTACATACATGTCCTCTCCAAGAAGCTGACCATGTGCAAGTCTGGAAGTCCCAGTAGTATTGCTAATATTAATTGTTGAATTGAACGAATTACCATAATCATTACTAACTGCAAGAAATATATCAGAATCCCCTTTTCCAAATATACTTTGTTCCCATAGAACATATACTCTCTTACCATCTAATGTAGTAAAGACTGTTGGATTTATCGCATTGATTTCCTCGTGCGCAGTTACATTCTCCAATACGTCAGGAAATATCACATTTGTGCTAGCATTAACTACTGTACCATTATATGAAGAATAATCTTCATAGTCTTCAAGAGGCAGAATCTCATTGCTTACAATTTTTGAAGTTGTAAAGGTATTTCCTCCATCCAAACTCCTTGTAAATGATATAGTACATATGGGATCATCATGTTTAGTATCACATTCGGTCCAAGCCATGTATATTATTGATCCATTTTGATTTATGACCATTTGTGGATCCAGCGAGTCATCTCTGTCATTACTTAAATTGAGGGTATCACTAAAAGAATCACCCCCATCATGGCTGTTTCTAAAGAAAATGTCTTTATTTGTAGATGAAACATTTACATTAGCAGCCCACAATACGAATACATTTTTTCCTACCGAGGAGAGATCATGAAGGTGCACGTTACCAGTTGTGTTACTCAAGTTAGTTACATTGTCAAATTTGTTACCGTTATTTTCGCTCTTGGTGAAAAGCAATTTCCACTTATCGGGCTGCTTATCCTCCCATGTGATGTATACATTATCTTCACTATTTCTTAATTTTATTATGTTTGAAATTCCTGATGTATTGCTTATGTCCAATATATTGGTAAACAACTTTGTATTCTTATCGATTTTTTTAAACATTACATCGCTATTTTGCGGATTTAAGTTGCTAATCCAGGTGGCATAAATACTATTGTGTGAAACTGAAAATTCTGGATTAATTGAATCAAATGTAGCATTGCTTAATATTAAAGTTGAATTCACAAGTGTGAGAGGCTCTGAATAAGTTACAGGTCCAATGAAAATTGTTACAATCATGAAGGTGGTAAAGATCAAAGAATACACAAACAAGTTTCGAATGTAAAAATAATTTCTGATAAAAATATTCAAATTGGATTCAAATGATCTATTGTACTTCGGTAACTGATCCTAATTTCATTAAATGGGTCAGATCGTCGCGAGATCTTCATAGTTTTTTCCTCAGATTTGAGCAGCAACAAAAATTCACCTCATCCCCTCTATATGTTTAGCTAGGATTGTTTTTAATGTTTCTAAGGCCTGATCTAGAAACGTTCTTTCTCAACTTCTTAAGCGTACCCGAAAGACTGACCACGGTAAGGGCGGGTTGGGTCAAGGATAACGAGACCAAAAAATAGTCAAGGTATTTGAGCTTACATCCTACTATCATTATGTTTCCAAATCCAGAATCATATAGTTTCAACATGGCCAACTCTGATTGAAAGATTCCAAAGAGTTCCTTAAATCGGATAACTATCTTTTCATGTATCTGAAAAGGTCGGTATAAACCGTTCTCATCATACATAATTGCTACATATCTTCTTTTTTCTCTATGATTTAGCATGATACCATCTTACTTTACTTTTTGCAAAAAGCCACTCAGATATCTCCTTCCAGTAAACTCTTGGAGATATTCCTACGACGTTCAAGATCGACTCAAAAGATCTAGCAGAAATCAATTCGTTTACTGACGTTGCACCACTGGACAATATGAATTGACAATTATTCGATTGACAGAATTCATTGATGGATTTTACCTCCTTTAACCATCTACCAGCCTTCGCAGCTTCAAGTTTTCTTGCGGATGCGATTGAGATTTCTATCCCCAGTCCTCTTTTGACTTTACGTTTAATTGTATCCTTCCTTTGAAAGGGATCAATAAGGAATAGATCAGTTTTGCTATCAAGTGAGCGAATGTTACCTGACACTATCAGGTAGGGGAAATAATCCGCAATAGGATATTTTTTATCCATTCTAAGTATGACGTCTTCTTGTGGTCTCATGCTCATCGAAGAGTCCGAATCAACACCTATCATGTCTAGATCTAATAACTTGGACATAGTAATAGCTCTGTTAATGTCTGAAACATGAATTCCCAGATCTATTTTTTTGTAAATAAATTCATCACATGATCCTTGAATTTATTATTTTGGTTAAACTCTTTTATTGGTTTGAATCTGATTCTGATCGAATCATGTTCGGATAAGGATATTAATCCTTTGCACATAGATTGTTTATTCAATCTGATGTAAAAATTATCCTTTTCATCAAAGGAGTCAGATATTGAATTTAAAAGATAATTTTTTTCACCCATTTTCAAATTCGAAATGATCCTCTCTAACAAGGCATGTGATTCTTTGTGATCGCAACCTCCCTTAATAATCGAAATTTCATTTCCCCAATGACCTTTCGCCGGTGAGACTAAGAATTTTTCCATCGGGATAGAAAGCACATTATTCATTCTGAGGAGTATTTTTGGAATATCCTCTGTAGCGTGCGCTACAACATGGATGGAAGTAGTAAGTGTCAACTTTGAATTATTTCACTAAAAGTTACCAAAACAAAGCTCAATTGTCATAGGTCTAGGCAGCTTTTTCTATATCCACAGGTTGTTCTTCGCTATTTTCGGTTTTATTTTCAGTATCGACTTTTTCAACAGCTTTTTCTATATCCACAGGTTGTTCTTCGCTATTTTCGGTTTTATTTTCAGTATCGACTTTTTCAACAGGTGGTTTATGGGACGACACAAGTTTAGTTTTCTTAATACCTATATGTCTTAACGATGAAATTTTTCTTCCTTTTTCCGAAATTTCCCTGTTAAATTCGCTATTGTCATCAGTAACTTCTTTAATGAAAGTATTGAGGTCCCATTGTGGTATTTTTTCAGTTAATAACTGGTGTATCACTCTTCTTAATTCATGCTTCTTTGAAGAATTTATCCTGCGCTGACTGAATGCAATTATTTCAACTCTAAAATCGTAACCATCTTTTGTAGCGTAATTGTGTATATGAGTAATCATTGAACTGCCTCTCCTGACAAGACTTCTTAAGAACTCCTTTCCGTATTCATGTCCCTTGAAGATTGTACTGGCAACGCCTTCGTTTATCTTCTCGATTTCTACAAATACCTTAGTCTTGTGTTCCGCTGGATCTTGTTTCTTTATGTCAAATAATGTATTCTCTACAACGCGTCCAATTGCCGTGTTGGGGTCTGTGATAGGAAGATAATTAATGTGATGCCCTCCAAAATCTCCAAAAGAATTCGGTGAATCGACCATAAGCCACTGTTTGTCTCTCCATTTATCCCTAACTCTACCGCCTCTTCTTGCACCTTTAGCCATAAAAAAATCGCCTACGACCAAAATATAAGTTGTGCGTTAATAAGGTCTAAAAAAAAGGTAATAAATTATGGATTTAGAAAAAAAAATTTAATCTGACATTGGTTTCCCGTCAGATGAATACCTTATCTTCTTATTTTCAGATGATGCAACAGGCGCAGCACGATGTCGGTATCTTTTAGCTCTTGATGAGCCTAAGATGATTACGAAACCTATGAAAGCCGCTGTAGTTATTGCATACATCAACATGCCATCTGCCATAACATTGCCTTCTCAGAGCTTGTTTAAAAATATTTATGGACGCACATGATTAGTTTTTTGAATTTCCTTCACGAAATATGAAAATATATTAAAATTATTTCTAATTAATCATAAAAATAGAAATTACCAGATATGCGTTTGGATTATCAAAAACAATTG
>JBHENS010000091.1:0-4199 GCA_046261955.1 Nitrososphaeraceae archaeon
GGTCACTACTCACCTATATCTAATTTAAGGTTTTTGCAAGGGGTCTTGTATTCATTCATCAATATATCTATGAAAACCCATGACATTAACTCCTGAAAGTGAAAGGATGCTATTTTCATGTTTTAGAATAGTCATTGAGGAATTACGTATATGCCAACCATACAGACTCTCCGGAGGAAGACCCAACATAATGGATATCGCTGCTTTGATTGGATCCAAATGCGTAACGAATAACAAATTCTTGTCAGGATAATTTTTCATAGATTCATCAAGTAAATTCTGGATTCTTTTTTTGACCGCTGAAAAGCTTTCGATACCATAGCTGTCAAGAATTGGATCATCTCCGCTGTAGAATTTCAAAAAAAGATTTCCGTGCTTCTCGATAACATCGTCATAATTCATTCCCACGAGGTCTCCCAATTCAATTTCATATAATCTTTCATCAGTTTGGTATTGCAAATCATTTATTTCACAAATTATCTTTGCAGTTTCAACGGCTCTCGTTACTGGACTGACACACACTCTATCAATTTTCAGTTTTCTTAGATGCTGGCCTGTATCTTTGACCTGCTGTATTCCACATTCTGTGAGATGTGATTCTATGTGTCGCCCTACTAGAAGTCGTTTGACATTATTGTCTGCTTCTCCGTGGCGTACAAAAACTATAAGCGGCAAAACAACTCAAATGAAATAAATCAAGTCTTAAATTTGTTTTTCCGTCAATTAATTTCATAGATTCCAACAAATTTAATCATTATACTTTATAGTTTTCAATATCAATTAATTCTCTTCTGAAAATCATAGAAAACTTGTTCAATCATGCAATCTAGATTATAACCTTAATTAGGATGTTCCGACATTTTATGACAGATAATTAATGAAGATTTCAATAATTGGTGGCACCGGTGGAATGGGGGAAGGATTCGCTCTCAGATGGGTTGTGAATCATGATATAACCATAGGGTCTCGCGATGCAGAAAAAGCAGCAAGATCAGCAGAACAATATATGAATACTGCAGTGTCGTCTTATGGAAATAGCATGAAAGGAACTATCAAAGGTGCTGATTACATTTCTTCTGCAAGAGATTCAGATATCTTGATACTGTCTATCCCGTATGAATCAATAAAATTAACTTGTGATTCTATTTCAAATAACATAACAAATGATTGCATAATAGTTTCTCCAATTGTTCCTATGGAAAGAAATGATACTGGTGGTTTTACTTATATCCCATTTGAAAAAAGAATGAAATCTGCAGCACATATTTTGGTAGAAAATCTTCCAGGCAAGAAAATTGTTTCTGCATTCCATACAATATCTGAAGTAAAATTAAAGAATATCAATGAAAGCCTTGATTCAGATACATTTGTTTGTGGTGACGATCAGGATGCCATTACAAAACTAAATCAATTGATAGGAGAAATAAAGGGCCTCAGACCCCTCTATCTTGGATCATTGTCTATCAGCTATCAGGCAGAGGTACTGACTCCTATGTTACTGAATGCATCCAAAAAGAACAAGATCAAACACCCTGGAATAAAGCTTACTTGAGTCCTTTTCCAAAAGGAAATGTCAATGGCAAGGATGCCAAAAATTGGATGTACGGTATGGGAATACTTTTTATCGTAATGGCTACAGTTATTGCATTGAGGAACTTTTATCTTTATTCAATACATTTGTCTGTTGGTTTCTATCTTGATAATTATACGAACAATTCAGTGACGAATGAAAAATTTGTGATAGCAATGCTGATTTGTGGCGGAATATTACTATATTGGGGTAAATTTAGAAATACGAGTAATCTGAATAATTTTGACAATGATACGAAAAATTTTAATTGAGTTTGTCAGTTTGAATGAAAGAAGCGCTTAAATTCGACTTCAATTATTACCATTGACAAAATCACTTAACTTGTCCATTGCTTCTTCAAGCACTTGCTCATTTGGAAGATAAACGATTCTAAAATGACCCCTCCCCAATTCCCCGAAACCAGAACCATGCACCGTCAGGATACCGGTTTTGTTCAGTAAGTTAAGAACGAAATCTTTGTCATCTTTCCAACGATTATGTAGAATCTTTGGAAATGTATAGAATGCACCGTTTGGCAACTTACAGGAGATACCATCTATTTCATTCAGGCGCTTCACTACTAAATCTCTTCTTTTCTTTAATTTAGTTACAGTTTCAGCAATATATTCCTGCGGTCCTTGCAGGGCTGCTACTGCAGCCTTTTGTACTGGAAGATTAGTAGCAATACGAACTCTAGCCAGTTTTGGAATATTATTTCTGATATTTTCTAATTTTTGACAATCGCTATTCATACAGATATATCCGCAACGCCAACCTGTCATGAGATAAACTTTTGAAAAACCATTAAGTAGTATCACTGGTGCATCTTTTGCGACTTTACCAATGCCGGTAAACTCGCGATCAAATACTAGTTTATCATAGATTTCATCGCATATAATGTACATATCATGCTCGGCAGCTACATCAATTAACTGTTTAAGGTTCTTGCTGTTAAATACCTCACCGGTAGGATTATTTGGATTAATTATGCAAAGAGCTCTTGCTTTTGGTGTAATCTTTGACTTGATATCATCAAGATCAGGCGCTCCATCTTCTGTAAGTTTAAATTCAATTGGTTTGCCTCCGTAGAATTTTACATATGAGGAATAAGGTGGATAATATGGTCCGGGCATTAAAATCTCTGAATTTGGTTCCACTATAGATGCGGCTACCATATCTAGTCCTTCAGAAATACCATTAGTGACAAGAACGTCTTCTACGTTAACAGAGAGTCCCTTTTGCGATTCTTTGTTTACTATTGCCTCCCTTAATTCTAAGATGCCTTCTGAATCAGCATAATAATTGAAATTGCTTGAAACTGCATCTAACAATGCTTTCTTTATGTGATCCGGAGTCGGAAAATCAAACTTTACTGGATCACCAATATTCAAGTAGATTATTTTTTTACCAGCTTTTTCATATTGTCTTGCATGTAATGTTATATCTCTAATAGCATATTCTACATTGGATATTCTATTGGATATCTTCAATTAATTACAATTACTGAGAAATATTTGAGATAATAAATTGATTGTTATTAATTGATTTTCTAGCTATTCCTAATCTTAAATATAGATTAGTTCAATTGATATAGAACCTTGAATTTAATTTTAAAGTTAGAAACAAAGGGTCCGTAGCGTAGCCAGGATATCGCGGTGGTCTTCGGAACCACAGATCGAGGGATCGAAGCCCTCCGGGCCCATGAATGCAATGTGAAGACATAATTTGAACTTGCGATTAATATTATTTACAGCCCTAAAACAAACCACAGAATTACGGTAGAATCAATAGGAATTACAAGTACGATTATCCAATTGAAAAAGTAGTTTCAGCCGTATTAATACCTGAATTAACTGAAGCCGAATAATTTCCTGATGGTGCCTGAATTCCATCAATAGCCATTTGATCCCACCTGAGGGATTTTGAATCACCTGGACTGAGAATTGTAATTACCTGTGATGATAGAATTGGATATAATTCATTAGTTGCCAGATTTCTTATGGTGAGCCCCAATGCTGAATTTGGAAATGTTAATTGTTCTGATCCTCTAATCGTTATCGAGATACTAACTATTTCCCCTGGATTGTAAATCTGCTTATCGGTAGTAATACTTATCACGTCCTGAATTGAATTCTTGATTTCGCCATTGAGTAAAGTATTGTTAGCTAGATTGGTTTCATTCTGGGAACTGTTTGAATTATTTGTTATTGAATTAGCTATTGAAGTTTGTTCATTATTTGTTTTCTCTGCACTTGGAACATTCTGAGACATATTGTGAGCATTTGTCTGGTTTTCCTTCTGGTTATCACATTCAGATTCTAATTTACATATTTTCCCATCTTCAGGTAATACATTCTCAATCTCCTTAGGATCATATGCATATATGGTGAAACTATAGATTGGTTGAGTGGCTAGAACTACCAACAACATAAAATAAATGAAAAGCAAAAGAGGAACGCTGGCTTTCCTACTTTTGAGTTGGATCATGTTAAAATGTAGTGAACATCATTTTTAATTGTTGCCTTTTGTTTGAATTTTATAAAGTCTTATAACAAATGCAGTGCATTATCTTCATTATGACTCATCACATTGCAAAGATAATCGAAGTAATAGGTAGCTCGGATAGGGG
>JBHENS010000092.1:0-4145 GCA_046261955.1 Nitrososphaeraceae archaeon
GTCCTACTCTCTATGACAACTGCCATATAGGACATGCAAGATTATTTGTCCTAGTCGATCTGATAATCAGAATACTACTATCAAAGAATTGTATACCCCACGTGATTGTAAATGTCACTGATATCGACCCAAACTTAAACAAAAATAAGATCAACCCCGATCTTTTATTTGACGACTTTATTAATGATCTAAACAAACTTGAAATCAATGATTTGATATTTGCTAGAACTAGCGATTATGTAAAGGAAGCGAAGGAATTGATTAGAAAATTAATCAAAAGGAAGCTGGCTTATTCTGTAAATGGAAACGTATACTTAGATACCTCAAAATTCAATACTTATGGTGATCTTTCACATTTGTCCAAAAAGAAACTATCAAATCAGAGATTTGATATTGATATTAATAAACGAAACATTACAGATATTTTTTTATGGAACACCAGCGATACTTATGGGACAGAATATGATGATAAGCACTTGGGAGATGGTACACCTTGGTGGCATTTGCAGGATACAGCTGTAGCAATGTTTCACTTTAATGGTAATTATGATATGCATGTGGGCGGTATTGATTTATGCTATCCACATCACGAAGTAATACTTTCAAACTTGATTGCACTTTCACAAAAAGAAAAACCTGTAGGATGTTGGGTGCATGTAGGTATTTTGGATATTGAAAATGAAAAGATGTCAAGATCCTCTAGAAATGCAATTTATATCAAAGATCTATTGAAAAAATACGATGTAAATACTCTGAAACTATATTTTTACTCCCATGACTACAAGAGATTATTGAATTTCAAGATCTCAGAATTAGAGAGATTTGAAGAAATTAATAATATGATTAGAAGTTTAGTTTTTGCTTCAGATTACGGTAAAGGATTCAATGGTAAAACCTACGATATTGTAAAAGACACAAAAGAATCAGAAATCATAAGGAAATTCAAAAATTATATTGAAGATCTAGATACACCCAATGCACTAAAAGTGTTCCTAGATACAGTCGAGGATATGGATAAAATGAATGATGCAAAAAAGATGATGGAAATTTTTGGACTTAGATATTGATAATTTAAATGAGAATGAATCTTCCTTTTGCTCTCTTTGGAGCAGAACTCATCAAAAAATAGATAGCGTAGAATTATTTTTAAATCCTAAACTTGGTGACGATTATTTTTTTAATAGATTGAATATTAATAATTCATGCCCCAATATTATTGATATTCTAAATTCTATAAAGAGCAGTCACACCAATTACCATGATAGTCTTTATTTACACTTAATTTGCAACAACGAGAATTGTGTCAAATTTAACATTCCAAAATTCGGAACTATGAAAATTTTGGGACTTGATGTTAACAGGTATGTTTTTGAAAGTGGTGATATTGACATTGATCTTATCGATAGAAATCATTTATACAACTGGATCGATGTTTTTTGTAAATCGTTTGACTCGGCATATATCAAAGATGAAGTAACAAACATTATTTCTAAACACTATCAAAAACTCACATTATTGGTTGCACATCATAATTTAGATAAGGTAAAGTCTTTTGCAGGATGTTGTTTGTTGTATGAAAAAAAAGAGAATATTGGACTGTACTGTTTAGGAACAATCCAACATTTTCGAAGGAAAGGCGTGGCAAGAGAATTAATAGCAAGTGCAGTAAGAATCGCAAAGAATAATGGCCATAACCTGCTGATCGTGCAAACTTTGACTAAAGAAGGATATGAAGAGTTTTACAAAAAGTTAGGTTTTAGAACCATTTACGAGAAGATGTTATACTCATATGAAATGAGATAGTTGAACTTTAAAAAATATATTAATAATGCAGAGTTGTCACGAATGTCAAGTTGAATCTTTATCTTAACATCGCTATTCAAATTTCAAGGGCTCGTAGCGCAGATCATTTCAAGTCTTGAGATGAGCGCAAAATGGATAGCGCGGACGCCCCCTAAGCGTCAGGTCGAGGGTTCAAACCCTCCGGGCAAAAATACAACTGTAATCTATCGCAATATTCAACATAATAATTAATATTTTGTTGTATCAACGATTAATTGATTGAAAATATCTGATATCAGAATTACAGAGTTAATTCAATGAATAGTTAGGGCTTAGTCAAATCAGATTATGAGTGGTAATATTTATTAAAATCAATGGTTCGGAATATTCAAAAAAGATTCAGATATCTCTCAAAACAGATTCAAGTAAATTTTATTTTTTGTTCACTTCATATTCAGAAAATATTCAGGAAAATCTACATCTTGCTTTAAACACTTTTAATACATTACCGACACGTTTTTTAATTCAAAGGTGGCATTAGTATAAACGTCCAAAATGACGTTAACCAATAAAACCTGGTTGAAGAGTGAAGTTCTTAGGATGTTTTTATCTGGCGACTCCCAAGAAGTTATTGCTACCCAACTTAAAATAAGCGTTGGCATTGTGAATAGCCTTGTAAATGAAATTATGAAATCTGATGACACAATGGACTTACAGCGACAAATTGCTATTGTCTCAAAGAAAAGCGGAGTGAAAATTAAGCAGATGGCGACTAATTTAAGGTACGAAAATCTGGTAAAACAAAGCAGTTTAGACAACAGAAAAACAGAGAAATTTCTTCATGCAATGGATACCTTATTCAACAAATTCGGCGTACCACCTTCTGTTGCGGCAAATCACCTTTTTTCCATAATTGAAACTATGTTAAGGGAAAATTTAGAGCCAGACAAATTGGAAGACGTAATAAAATCAAAGATTAGCGAATTACGGGAAATTGAGAACCAGATTGAAATTAGTAACAAGTTGCTTGAAGAAACCAAGAGTATAGTGGAAGAGAAGCAGAAGAGACTAAAAATCAAACAAAAAGATCTGAATCAATTTCACCAGATTAGTGACCTTCTTGAAGTTTACGAACATCCTGAAATTTCCACAAAATACGGAGAAGTAGTTCGCGCACTGATTGAGATCGATAAGCTCGGATATGATGCGAAGGTTATAGTTTCTAGATATGAAGAATTTGAAAGCCTGACAAAAGCCATTGAAACGTTAGAAAAACAATTGGAAGAGTTAACCGCGCTATCCCGGAATTATAAGCGCAAGTCCGATGAAGAAAAAGCTAAATGGAAGGACCATGACGACGCTTTTGAAGTCTTTACTCGTCTGATAAAAGATGGACTTAAAGTTGAAGATATTTTTATAGTAGCGCATATACTCAAGAACGATTTTCCACAGGGCCAAATTAAACAACTAATAGATGATATACTTACTTATGGCAACATTGCTGCAGCTATATGGAAGCTAAAAAGAGAATATGAAGCAGAAACTCGATCACTGTTCTAAGGCTACGGCAAACTATATTGGGTTAGGATATTCTTGATTCTAAAAAATTGGCTATCATATGAAACAAAGTCCCGAGATTGCAATTTTGGTTTAGCTTCGAGGAATTAAATTCCTGATGTAAAATGAACTAGTATTTTCCCGTGATCTCGATTGCACAATAATTTTAGAAGGTAAATATTGAGGTGTTGCCTGTTCGCTTATTTAGTAACTGCTGAATCGTAAGTGACAAAAAGTAACAATTGATTAATGGCTACATTGATCGCATGCAGAACTTTTGGCCCTCTATTGTGATGACCTCTGGTGTATAATGAATGAATCATGGACAACATTGAATTAACAAGGATTATTTTTGGAAAATCATGATTGTAGCGCCAGACACTGGATTGCAACGTGAATATTTATATTTACATCGATACTCAAATTTCACGGGCTCGTAGCGCAGATCATATCAAGATGAGCGCAAAATGGATAGCGCGGACGCCCCCTAAGCGTCAGGTCGAGGGTTCAAATCCCTCCGGGCCCGAATTAATCTTGTCTCTATTTAGGCCCACCTCGCAACATATTGCGAAAATGACGTCATTAACGCAGGAATATGAACAGTATGATCCAATGGTATCATTCACCTACGGTCTAAAATCCCCATAATCAAGAAGACAATATCCGCGGCGAATAAAAGTTTTTTTGGACTTCACCATTTTGTAATAATAACTGTAATTAATTTAAATGCTGTAGCACAGATTTGATAAATGTAGGACGGATCAATACCATCATATCAGCTAACACAGCAAAAATTGGAATAAAAC
>JBHENS010000093.1:0-4084 GCA_046261955.1 Nitrososphaeraceae archaeon
GAATAGTATACAATCAAACCAACTTGATTATTCTGAAGACAAATTCCTTGCATTAGAATTATCTTGTTTTGACTCTGGTATTTTTGTATATATTCCAAAAAATATAGTCATTGATGAACCAATAAGAATAATCGATGTGCTTGCACCAGATGGAACATCATCCATAACAAGAAACATTGTAATTGCCGAATCAAATTCAAAAGCAAGTATAGTACAAGAATTATATAGTAATAAACAATCTGATGATAAAATTCAGCAATCACTGTTTGAATTATTAGAATGCTATGTTGAAGCAAACGCAGTACTAGACGTCGTAACACTTCAAGCTATGAATGAGAAGAATTCAGTTAATTTTTCAAATAGAAAAGCGTTCATTGAAAAGGATGCAAAAATGTCCTGGTATATGGGACTGTTTGGAGGTCAGCTTTCAAGATACAAAATCGACAATATAATGAAGGGCGAAGGAGCAAGCGCTGAGGATGTAGAAATAATTTTTGGTATTAATGACCAGTCATTTGATGTAACATCTAATCTGATTCACTATGGCCCAAATACGAGGGGTAGAGTGTTATCAAAATCAGTAATGAAAGACAATTCCAAATCTCTTTTTAAGGGAATGATAAAAATTGATAAAAACGGGAAATCTGCCGAATCATATCTTGCCGGGCATGCTATACTGTTGGATAAGGGCGCAAAATCAGATACAATTCCTGGACTGGAAATTGAGACAAATGAAGTTAGGGCCACTCATTCAGCATCTGTAGCCCAGATAGATGAAAATCAAATTTTCTATCTTATGTGTAGGGGACTTAGTAACGAAGAAGCAAAAAGAGAAATTGTAAGTGGGTTCTTAGAACCATTATCTCGTAAAATGGGTCCTACTATAAGAGCGTGGGTGAATTATTTGATGGAAAATAAATGGCTTGGAAAACCATTAATGCTCAAAACTGATGAAGCGATGGAACACATTCTTGAAGTCGAAAAATCAAGATACAGGGAAACTGAAGACATATTCGAGAAACATTATAAGTATAGATAGACTACTTTGCTATCTGTGATTTGTTATGGCTTTATGGATCAAGGCATGTGAACTAAAATCGATGAATAACGGTGATATGATAGACTTTGATCATGAGGATAAAAAAATTCTGATAGCAAAGATAAACAATAAGATTTATGCAACTGATAGGATATGCACTCACGCATACGCTGATCTTTCAACAGGATTTTTAAATGAAGATGAAAATACTGTTACTTGCCCACTACATATGTCCAGATTTAATTTAGCAAGTGGACTCCCTGAGAATTTACCTGCTGAAGAACCTCTCAAAGCTTATAGCACAGAAGTTAGAGATGGCTGGATTCACATTTTAATCTGAAAAATCCAGATCAGATAGTTTCATTCTCGGGTTTTAATTTTCTAGGTCTAATGGAATAAATTAACAATCCAATTATTATTGCCATAATTATGTAGTTTATGGGAGGGGTTATAATCATTGAAATTGTTCCTATCTTTGGGATTATATATACTACTTTTCCAACATAGTTTTCTATAAATATTGGAAAGTCTATACCAGGAATGGAATACGGATTTGCATCTCCTTGTGTTCTCACAACTTCCTTTCCAAAAAAAGTTCCAATTTCAGATATCCTATGTACAATTACCTTGGGTTTTCCATCTTCTGTTGTTGCTTCCGGAGCTCTAAAAACAATAATGTCCCCAACATCAAGATTATTGTATGAAGTATCAAAAGAATTATTCTTAATAATGACGATATCGCCAATGTTTATCTTTGGAATCATACTCCCACTTACTACTACGTAAAAGGGATTGAATGATCCAAAAAATGTATTAATAGAAAGTAGACCTCCTCCAATAATAATCGCAATCGCTATCAAACTATATATCGTGTTCTTTTTCATTTTGGATTAATTCTTGTAATCTATCGGAATGACCATTAAAACTTATTGATTGGTTTTAACAACATTAAAAAATATATCTAGCAAAATTCGTTTACTTACTATGGAAAAAAAGAGCACAATCAACTTGCAAGAGAAGAATCTATCATGAACAAAGAAAAATGTCATAAATTACTTTTATTGTCTCAAAAAATCCGTTATGTTGGAATGATAAACAATTTTGGGAGAACGGTTGCAGGGCAGCTACGGCCGGGTCTAATCCCATTACTTAATGTTGAACAAGCAATCAATGAACATTTCATCGAGGCGACTCGCAACCAGCTTAGGAAAGCATTTGATTCTACATTAGGTAGGACCTTGTACACACTTACCGTAAATGAGAAGGTATTAACTTTGACCTTTCCGTTGCAATCGGGAGGATATTATTACATAACTTTGGATAATGACATTGGGAGGGAAGAACTAGTAAAATTGATAAATTTGCTGACTCAAAAAATTAATGCTAATTCGAGTTAGCATTTAGCTTATCTTGCAAAAGCCTTTAACCTCTTTTTAAATTCGACGTCTCTTGAAATTGATGGATGACCAGGATCTACCAACAAGATTTCATACCAAATGTTTTTACCGTCTTTGTACAGGAAATAAGAACCAATAACTTCCATATTAGGATACTTTTCATTTACTCTTCTTTCAGCAACTAGTTTCATACTATCTGTTTGTTTGATTCTAACTACACCCAGGTGTTTTGGCCTTCTTCCAGATGTAGGGCGTTGCTTTCTCATTCCGCCTCTTCCAACCTTTGTGCGAACTACGATTATGCCCTGTTTTGCCTTGTACCCCAATTTATGGGCCCTATCCAATCTACTAGGTTTTTCAATTCTGTGTATGGTTGGTTCCTTTCTCCATGCGATGGCTTTCTCCTTTAGTTCTTCTGAGTTGGTTTTCCACATTTTTGTCCACATTTCAGCCATATACTGATGCATATTACAGATAACTCCAGTTAAGACCTTAATATCTGTATTTTGTTAAATGGAAGAATAAGAAAAAGAAAGATACAAACTGTGAGACTTTGATTTGAAATTTTTCATCTTTTGGTGAGTAAAGTCTGTATTACTTTTTCTGCTATGACATTTGAAGCAAGTTCCTGTGCTTCTTTAGTTTGAGCAGCAATATGAGGGCTGCAAATGATATTTGGGAGGTTTACTAGCTCGGTATTGGTGGGAGGTTCCACTTCGAAAACATCAAGTGCTGCTCCAGCGATTCTTTTCTCAGTTAACGCCACAAACAAGGACTGTTCGTCTACTATTTCTCCCCTTGATGTATTAATCAGGAAAGAAGTTGGTTTCATATACGATAATGTCTCAGAATTAATAAGATGTCTCGTTTTTTCCGTCAGCGGTACATGACATGATACAAAGTCCGAATTCTCCAGTAGTGTCTTTAAATCTGTTTTTATCATACCTACTTCCCTGACATAATCTTGATTTATCGGAAAGATATCATATCCTATCAAGTTCATTCGAAGGCATTTTGCAATTCGCCCTAAATTTCTACCTATATTTCCTACTCCTATTATTCCCAAATATTTTCCTCTTAGTTCGCCACCAACAAGTTCTTTTTTTAACCATTTACCATTCTTGATTCCATCACTTGCCTTGGGAATATTTCTGGACAACGCTATCATATGGCCAATTACCAGTTCTGATACTGCGTTCATTGCAGCTTCAGCAGCATTCAAAACCTTAATTCCTTTAGATTCAGCATAATCTGTATCTATATTGTCCAATCCGACTCCTACCCTTGCAATAATTTTGACATTGGGAGCTGCATCAATTACCTCTTTTGTTATTTTTGTTCTGCTTCTTACTACAATCACATCGCACTCTCTTACAGCTGATAGTAATTCATTTGATTCAATATCTGGTTTGTAATTGACAATTAAACCGGCTTTTTTTAGAATGGTTATGCCTACGTCATCTATAGTATCGCAGATAATCACTCTCCCTTCAACCTGCATGAGATATGCAAATTACAGGTCTTATAATTTGGTTGCTAAAGGAATTTACTTGTAACTAGAATTGGAAATAATTTCGGCGATTACTGAATCTACGTAATATTTTTGCTTGCTTTGAAAATCATTAATTTCCCACGCAAAATGACTACC
>JBHENS010000094.1:0-4039 GCA_046261955.1 Nitrososphaeraceae archaeon
TACTCTACATGGGACTATAGTAGGAATAGCTGAATAACATATTTACATCTTAATCTTTGACTATGGATACTTTATTTAGTAATATTGAAAACTAACTATTCTTGCTTTTTTCAGCGAAGTTAAGTTAAATTTTAGCCTGTAAGTCATAGGTGCTTTAAAGTGAATTTCATGTAAATTAATGAAATATCTGAATCATTTAATCTCGCAATCTCCAAAATCGTGGTCACCTTCGGCAGTATTGAAATTGGTTATTCTGTCTTCCCCCGATCCACATCTAAAGTAGTCGCCCCCTTGACCCCCACTTAGAGTATCATTTCCTTGACCTCCATAAAGTCTATCATCACCAGGACCGCCATCAAGAATGTCATTATTGGATGTACCATACAAAATATCACTGTCGATTCCACCAATTAGTCTATCGGGATCATCTCCCCCGTGGAGCTCATCATTGCCTACACCTCCATCGAGAACGTCCGTCCCATCACCACCAGAAAGGTAGTCATTTCCATCAGAGCCATTCAAAATATCAGTACCACCCTCTCCTTGAATTTCATCACTGCCTGATAGTCCATTCAAAATATCATTGCCTCTAAATCCTCTCATGTCATCATCCGTGGCCGTTCCCATGATGTTGTCATTTGCTACAGTTCCCTTAATGTCTACGGCCCAAACTATTGAAAAGCTTATTAATGATGCAGAAAAAGTCAACAAAAAAATTATGGTTAATCCGTAAGTTAGTTTTACCATGCTGTTCTACTCAAGTTAATCATTACATTATAAATATCTATACCATGTAAGGTATCTCCTAGATTTAACTTTATATTGATAATAATCCGTAACAAATTCAATTATAACACAATAGGTCATATAATTAGGTCGCCAGCATGATTCAGATTGTGGAAAGTGATCTAAGCGTTGTGCAAAAATGTGCTTTTATCGATGGAGAAATTCGAAATAATGCAATCGATACTCAAAATAGGATTAGGAGGAAAAAAGTTCTAAGGTGCTTTCATTAGAGCCTAAATAAGTATCGCTGTTTGTAACCTTTCTTGCGGCTTCCTTAGTACCTGATTTTATCGTTTCAAGGGTATTGTCTACCATGACATGTACTCGGCAACAAATTATCAAAAACTTAAATTGCCATCAAAAAAATTATTGAAGATCGGCTGCCTTTGGAAGGAAAACTGAACTTTACGGACAGCACAAGTAAAAAAGACACGCAAACTACAATGTCTGATTTTATCTGATATATTATCCTACACAGATGAAAATAATCAAAAGTAAAAAAATGATGCCAAGCCGTATTCAAACTGAATTATCAAATCTAGTAGAACATAAATGAAACGAACTTATTAACGGGAATACATTTCGAGAGTCCCAAGTTAGAACTTTTTAACATAATTTACAATCTAATCATTAAATAGTCTTCATATTCCTTATAGAATAGGCAGTTGAATATAAGAAACATGATAAAACCAAATCATGCGATAGCAATCATGCTTTGTTCAATCTTTACAGTTCTAGTATTAGATACATTAAATCCTTATCATGATATGAATTTTCAGAATTCTTACATTTACGGGCAAGAAAATGGTGCCCTCATATCTTCCGAAAACACAAGCACTTCTGCTAATATTTCCGGAATTATGCCTGGGGATAACGGCCAACTTTTTACAATTTCATGTAATGATTTTAAAAAATTGTTCGATGCACTTTCTGCGCTAAACATTGGAAATGAAGTTTCAGAAAATAGTATAAATCAAACGATATTGGATGATGTAGAAAATATCTTTAATATCTACGCTGGTAAATGCTCTCAGCTCGATGAATATGAATTTGAATAGAATTGCTTGTTGCTTGACTAGGTACAATTGACTCTTTAGGTCAGGTGAAATTTTGGTATTTTAGGTTACTTTATTACTCTTTTTGAATTTCTTAAACAATACCAATGATATTACCGAAGTAGTAGCAGCTGCCGATACTCCAATTGCGACTGTTAAAGAACTTAACTGTGCCCAAACGTGTTCTGAGATTCGTATTGGGAAATCAAAGGTGAGTTCTTTATTTGAGTCACTCACATCTCCAAAGGAAAGGTTATCCAAGATATCAACACTTAAGAGAAATACTCCTGCCTTGTTGAAGATATGTTTATAGGAATAATGTTCACTTGACAATAGTATCGGTTGTGTTCTGATTATTTCATTTTTTTCATCCGATATTCTAATGGCAACAGGAGTATCAATTATTGGATTGTTACTAACTGTAGATATTTTCATATTGATGCGAGTTTCCTGCCCCGAGATAGGAACATTGGGAACAGTATTTATCTGGATATCGTAATCTCCAATTCGCTGTTGTAGAGAGTGGCCTAGTTCATCAGCGAATGCCAAATGAACTGAAAAGCATGATAAAATGCTAAATATAACACACAATGCCATCCATATTTTCTGTGCGCTCATAATGAAAGTCATTAAAGCATCCTCTGGATTTAATTTTTACCCTACAATTCTAGGATTGAGGTCAATATGATGAATTTTTGACTATTTACATGCCGATTTCTTGTGATGAACGTTTCCACTATCTACTACATACACAATGTCTGAGGAATCTATATAAATGTCATGTGGAAGCCAGAATTGACCCCTCTTCATACCTTCAGTACCCCAGCTTTTGATAAATTTACCATCATTACTGAATTTTTGAATTCTCTCATTCTGTGTGTCGACAACGTAGATGTTATCATGTGAATCTAAGGCAATGCCATGATGCTCTCTAAACTGTCCCTCACCACAGCCGTATGAGCCCCATTTTGTAATAGCTTTACCATCATTACTAAATTTTTCAATTTTAAAGTTATCCTGATCAACCGCGTACAAGTTGTCAAGAGAATCTACGGCTATACCATGTAAATGCATAAACTGTCCAGCACCTGTACCATTGGTCCCCCACTTTGTAATAAATTTACCATCACTAGTAAACTTTTGAATGCGGTCATTCTTTATCTCAGTTACAAAAATATTTCCAGAACTGTCGATCTCCACTCCCCACGGTACCCTAACTTGACCATCGGCAGTTCCTTTCGGGGCTAACACTGCAAGAAATTTACCATCACTAGTAAATTTTTGAATATTATGATTTTTCTCGTCCACCACAAAAATATTTCCAGAGTGATCGATACCCATATCTTCTGGCTGATTAAATTGTCCGTTACCAGTACCACCGCTACCCCACTTTGTAATAAATTTACCATCGTTGGTAAATTTAACTATACTGTTTTTTTCATCATCAGATATATACACGTTACCAGTAGAGTCAACCACTATGCCATGAGGGTGGAGAAGTTTTCCTTCACTAGCACCCTTAGAACCCCAGCTTGATATGAACTCGCCATCAGTCGTAAATTTTTGAATATAATGAAATTCTGGCGGCGTTGTCAGAAATATGAATGCCAAAACTGAAATTACGGAGATAGGAATGTAAATTAATAATATTACGGATTTCCTAAATAAATGAGATTTATTTATCCTCATTTGAGATATTGAAGATTATTAGCTAATGGCTTAAAAATGATGCGGAGGCATATCCTTTTTTGAACTGTAATCTAATTGATTATTTTATTGTTTTAAAGTAAACTAACATTCTTATTTGGCTATTGCAAAAATTTGAATCCGTGAATTTCGTGTATCGGATACGAAAACATTTCCAGAGTCATCAACAACTATATCCTCTGGTCTCTTGAACTGTCCATCCCCAGTTCCTTTAGAGCCCCAAGTGGTTATCAATTCACCATTCTTGTCAAACTTCAGCACACGTGGATACAATTTATCAATTACATACACGTTCTCACTTGAATCAATACCAATTCCGGGCGTGGTATTTGAAAACTGACCGTTTCGGGTACCATACGAGCTCTGAATCTTTGATATATATTTTCCATTACTATCAAACTTCTGGATTCTGTAATTCCCCATGTCTGTTACATACACGTTACTTGCCTCATCAAAAGCAATACCATGAGGTCTGTCAAACTGTCCATCAC
>JBHENS010000095.1:0-3621 GCA_046261955.1 Nitrososphaeraceae archaeon
GAGTAATTGATGTTAAAGGTCCTACAATGGAGTCAAGCGTAATGGCAAGGGGTAGTTTTAAGGGAGTACAAGTAACCGAAACGTTAACTTATGTAGCCAACACGTCGTCTAAAGGAGTTCTTCATGGAGTCGGTAATGGTATCATAACGACTGAAGACGGTGATGTAGCGACATATTCTGGTGAAGGTATTGGCAAATTTGATGCATCGGGTGTTCTAAACTGGCGAGGATCAATATTTTTTGAGACAAGTTCAGAGGGAAAATTGGGATTCCTCAATAATATAGTCGGAGTGTTCGAGGCACAAGTTGATGCTCAGGGAAATTTCACAGACAAGACATGGGAGTGGAAATAGATATAGATATACAAGTTAATAATTCTCATTCTTTGAATTTATAAACTTCATTTTCTGAATTATTCAAACCATAAACAAGATGATTATATGCACTTGCCATAGGGCCTAAAATCTCTCTCATTGTTGCAGAATAATGATCACCACCAGATTCGTCCAATTTGTTCATTATATCTAGTAGATCAGAATCCATTAATGTAAAGCCACTTTCATTTACAGAGTATAGGACCACCGCGGCACGTCGAATATCCGCAGGATGAGGATGTTCTTTATTTTTTACTGCCTTTGACATTAATTCTGCTAATAGTTTCTGGCTCTGTATCTTCCTCTTATGTCTTGTATATGTTGCTCTAGACATAGGAAATCCTACCTCTTTCATATAATCTAATGATTGATTAATAGTTAATCTCATCCTAATCGTTGCGATAATTGCTAACTGAGTATCATTAAGGTTCCTTGATTTGAGCATAATAGTATCATATTTACTTATATAATCAAGCATGAAAAGTAGTATCTTAATTGAATACTAACACTTTACGACTCTTTTAGTCCTATTCTATTCTATTCTATTCTATCTCTTAACTTAGTATCTTGTTTCATTAGAATCCCTCTCCCTATTTGCTTGGAAGAAAAAAGTACCCCATGTATAAGCAATCATTCAAGTATGAACATGAATTTAAAAATTATTTTGATGCTCATTTTAAGTTACGACATTTTCCTTTTGGAGTAGTTATCATCAAAAGATGCATGTACAATTTTGAAAGATAGTCCCTCTTCGTAAGGACCCTTTGATATAGCTCTTAAAATTCCTTGTTTGACTGAATCTAGCCGCTTGTTGTCTGAAATAATGTCCTGTGGAATTTCAATCTTTAATTCCAACATAAGTAATATATCTTTAGTTTTAACCAATAGTAAAATATTGAATTAATACTTAATATGAGCTTTGCAATTTTAAGACCTAGTAAGTAAAAATAAATATTGATATGCCCTTTTAATTGAAATTTTTTTTCCAAGGTGACACTTAGTTTATTGGAAGAAGTTGTTTCCACTCGTAATTACAATTCGGAGATCTAAATTGCTACAATACCCCTCGCGTTTTGCCATCACAATTTTGAGCTTGATATTGTTGATATTGTAAGATAAAAATATAGCAATTAGCAATAAGTATCATGAATAACAAGTATTACCAACTATCTCCCGATCTGACTATTTGTAGAATAGTTAATGGATTGTGGCAAGTTGCAGGTGGACACGGACATATCGATCATGAATTGGCAATGGCAGATATGCTAAGATATCATGATGCAGGATTTACTACGTGGGATTTGGCTGATATCTATGGTCCAGCAGAAGATTTTATCGGAGAATTTAGGCGTAGATTGTCAAAAGTTATGGGTAAGGACGAACCAGACAAGATTCAGTTGTTTACAAAATGGGTACCACAGCCAAGCAGGATAACAAGTTCTATGGTCAAGAGCAGCATAGATACATCGATTCGCAGAATGGATGTAAGCTCTTTGGATTTACTTCAATTTCACTGGTGGGATTATAACAATCCATATTACATGGACGCGCTAAAATATCTATCAGATCTCAGGGATAACGGAAGTATCAAGCATCTGGGTTTAACAAATTTTGACACTGATCATCTGCAGATGATTACCGACTCGGGCGTGCCAATTGAATCGAATCAGGTTCAATACTCAATAATTGATAGAAGACCAGAAGTAAAAATGATACCATTTTGCAGAAAAAATAACATCAACTTACTTACTTATGGAAGCATTTGTGGAGGACTATTGTCTGAAAGATACATAGGTAAACCAGAGCCATCTATTATTGATCTAAATACTTTAAGCTTGCAAAAATACAAAAAGATGATAGATACATGGGGGGGTTGGGATTTGTTTCAAAGGCTTTTGTTGGTTTTGGACAACATCGCAAAGAGACATAGTGCAAGTATTACAAATGTAGCTACTAACTACATCCTTTCCAAAGATACGGTTGCAGGTGTTATTATTGGGGTAAGGCTCGGGATAATTGATCATATAGATGATAACAGTAATGTTTTCAACTTCAATTTGGATGACTCGGATCGTGAATCTATTGACGAAGTATGTGAGAATGCAAATAATTTATATGAGATTATTGGAGATTGCGGTGAAGAGTATAGATAATTAGTCCGTTTTCTAAAGAAAAAACCAAAAAGAATTCAATTTTATTCTATTCTCTTTTTAATGCTACAATTGGCAGTAACCTGGATGCTTTTAATGCCGGAAACAAACCTGCTAGTACACTAAGTGCACTTGAAATCAACCACACCCTCGTCATGTCGGCGGCCAGAAAAATAGGAGCTATTTGTGATTGATTCGATCCCCCATCGTTACCAGCAAAACCCGCACTCAAAATATAGGCACCCACAATTCCTCCCAATATACCACACGTGGCCCCAAAAATTCCAATCATTAATGCCTCGGTCAAAAACAAGGCAAGTATGTGTCTACCTTTTGCACCGATTGCTTTCATTGTTCCAATTTCGCGTGTTCTTTCTATAACTGATGTATATAGAGTTGTAATAATTCCCACTGCACCAACAACCAAAGACACTATTGCTATGCTTAAAAGAAATGCACTAATTCCTCCCGTAAACTCTTGCACAGTCTTGATAATTGCCTTAACAGTTGTAATTCCAATATCGTTACCATAAAGCTTTCTAATTTCTTGCTCGATTGAATCTACATAAATTCCAGACTTAGCAACTACAATTAACGAATCAAATTTTCCAGATTTATGAAATAATGCGTTGCCAACTTCGGTATCGATAACCGCTGAATTATCAATATTTGGATTTCCTGTTTCTTTTATTATACCTCTCACAACGAAACTTTTTGATTCTTGTTCTCTCTTTCCTGTTGTAGGATCTACAAAAGTGTATGTAGCTTTAACAGTCTGAAATAACCTTAAAAATGGAGCAGGCTCGCCAGGAGGATTTGCCAAATCATTTGAAATAATTATGGCGGAGGGATCGTTTTGTTGTATAGTAGAGCCTTCGACAAATTCCAGCGTAGGAGAAAGTACCGTTAGTTTCTGAGGATCCATAGAGAATACTTGATACTCTTTTGAGTCTCCTTGAGCTTCCAGAATTACTTGAGATTGATACGAGGGAATCACATCATCAACAAATGGTAAAGATTTTAACCTGTTTTCAACTGCCGCATTTAACGTTATTTTAGGAGTTGGTGGTGGTCCAACAACTGGTCCTCCTCCACCT
>JBHENS010000095.1:3631-3989 GCA_046261955.1 Nitrososphaeraceae archaeon
AAATTTCTTTAATATTCATAATTCAGCTATCACTTCCTTATTATTTCTGAAAATTCTCCTTGTAAGTGGTATCCTCACCGCCCAAAAGTGATTCAATGTCTTCATCGTCCCCTTTGTTATTATCTTGATCACCATTTTCCTCGTTGTGTTCAGGCTCTATATTTTGGGTCCCAGTCTTTTTCTTTGATCTGAATCTTCTAACAATTATGAATGCAATTATCCCTATTATGGCTAATATGACTACGATTAGCAACATATCATAATTTCCAAAAAAGCTTTGTCCTTTATCACTTGTTGTAACAGGGGAAACAAATTCAACAGTTCCATTATTAATAACAGTGTAACTATTTCTCAGGTC
>JBHENS010000096.1:0-3969 GCA_046261955.1 Nitrososphaeraceae archaeon
ATACTACACAGTTTGGCAAGTTCTCCAATCTTGATATTTTTTTGATGTTTGCTTTTTATGGCATTAACTATTCTTCTTTCTGGTAATGTTAAATTATCTGAAACATGTGGTTTATCACTTGGATGTACATCATTTGACCTTTCTGAAATGAGTTGAACTATTGAATCCTTGTGGACAGACACCGACAGCATTCCTTTGTACTTTAACCATTCTATTCCACGCCTCACATTATCTAATGAAAGGTTCGTGATAGATGCCAATTTCTCAATATCAATTTTATCGTGTTTTACAAGCGATAGTAGAATTTTTTTCTCTATTTTATGCAAGTTTAGTTCCGTCATTTAAATATGGATCAGACTTTGATGGAATACTTTTTAAACGTTTAAAGCTCTCGAATCATGTATATAAAATAAAATGAGCGATTCATTCAAAGAGGATTATTCTGATGATTTTGAAGTAACCCCATGGAAAGTAGAGGGATCAGTAGATTATGCTCGGTTGATAAAAAAATTTGGAACCCAGGAAATAACAGACGAAATACTTGAAAGAATTAAATCATTTACAGGTGAATTACATCCTTTACTTAGACACAAATTCTTTTTTTCTCACAGGGATCTTGATTGGATATTAGATAGGTATGAAAACAACGAAAAATTTTATTTGTATACTGGAAGGGGACCATCTGGTATGGTTCACCTTGGTCACCTGATGCCATGGTTTCTCACCAAGCATCTACAGGACAAATTTGATTCTAATCTTTTATTCCAAATTACTGATGATGAAAAATTCTTGTTTGGAAGTAAAACAATGGATGAAATCAACAAGAATGTATATGAGAATATCCTTGACATTATTGCAATAGGTTTCCAAAAGAGTAAAACAAAAATAATTGTAAATTCAAGGCACATAAAACATCTTTATTCAAACTCATTAGAAATAGCGAAAAGGATCACCTTTTCAACTGCAAAGAGTATCTTTGGTTTTACTAATTCAACTAATATTGGAATGATTGGGTTTCCTCCCCTTCAAGGAGTTCCATGTTTTCTGCCTTCTATAATAGAAGGGAAACCCACACCTGTTCTAATACCGGCGGCTATTGATCAGGATCCCTACTGGAGATTGACAAGAGACATTGCAGAAAAAATTGGCTTTTACAAACCTGCACAAATACATAGCAAGTTTCTGCCAAGTTTGCAAACTGTAGGCAAGATGTCGTCATCAAATCCTGAAACAGCTATATTCACAACGGATGGTCAAGACATAATTGAAGAAAAAATATCCAATGCCTTAACAGGAGGACAGCCAACAATTTCCCTTCAGAAAAAATTGGGTGGAAATCCTGCAATATGTTCTGTTTTTTCATACCTCAAGTATCTGTTTGATACGCCTGCAGAATCTAATGAGAGGGAACTAAAATGTAGGAGTGGCAATCTTCTTTGCGGAGAGTGTAAACATGATCTATCAAATCATTCAACTTCATTTATTTCGATGTTTCAAAAACGGAGAGAAAAGGCTAGAGATTCGGTATCTGATTTCATGTACAGTGAGAATGGTTGAGTATTTGGACAAAGTCACAAGATTTGAATGTCTTGATTCATATGAAACCGAAAAATTAGGAAGTATGTTGTTACCGGATAAGGATAGTGTACACTTTGTCATTGAAGTAATAAAAATTGTGGACAATGAAATTGTTTTAATGTTGAAGGATAAATCATGTCATGCCATTCTAATGAAGGATAACATAAATGCCGTAAAATTGAGGGAATTTGTAAGAGAATTGCTATTAGGTCCCGTTATTGTTATTAGGACCTTTGGTCAGGAAAATATTTTGAATGTTGTACATCAAACTTCATAGAGTTAGGTTATTACAACTGAGTTTGATTCTAATGTATAAAATATATCAATTTGGCTCTAATACCAATGCTTAATTTGAAAGTATGTATCGCTTATTAATAGGAATTCAATCTATTTCCGTTTATATCTATTTCGCCCTCGCGTATCCTTGTCGATGATATCACCTTGCCTTCTTTATCCTCTACCAAGGGAACAAGTATTATTTCCAATTGTGGCATGCCTTTTAACTTTCTTAACTGATTAATCTTATCACAGTTTTCTTTGGTTGACTCAGTAGTAACGATGGCTTCTACATGTCTAGTCAATACTGTGGGACCATAAAAATCATTTAGTTCATAAATAGAATAATTAGATTTATTAAAATTTTCTCTGACGAATTTTTTCAAATTTTCTTGTCTAATGGAATACTCGTTTGTAATTTTTTTCTTTTTTAGAGTTGCATAATTGTCACTGCTTACACCAATTATTACTTGCTGTCCAACTTCGAATGCCTTTAGTAGAAGCATGTAGTGGCCTTTGTGTAATATATCAAATGTGCCACCGGTAGTTACAATGTCAAACATAAATACTCAAATTTGCAAGTTGATATTCGAATTGAATTACTAATTCTTTTGGAATATTTTTACACATTGAGGGGGACAAACATTTTCACATGCCATGCAGAAGATGCAATCTTTTTCCCTGATCATGAAAGGTTTTTTCTCTGATGCAGGATGTCCGGGTGTATCAAGCCACTCATAAACATTTACAGGACATGCTTCAATACAGGCGCCATCAGCAACACAAACATCATAATCTACTGTGACTTCAGTTCCCCAGATGCCTAGTTGCCCTGGTGCATCAACTGGACCCCAGACCTTAATTCCTTGATAACTTCCTGTTACCTGGCGTTTTGACTTGAATTCGGGATCTATTGGACCTTCTATCTTGGAATAGTTTGTTCCATTACCGGTCAGAGAAATAGTAGTTTGTCCACCAGGAGTCGGCGCTGCGGTTGATTGTTGGGCCGGTGGAGAATTTAGAGTTTGAGATGGAGAGGGTGTTGTCGAAAGAGAAGGTTGGGCAGTTGGTGCCGATCTCTGAGGTACTTGCGGAACTGGTGTCACAATGTTTTGCCTTTTAACGGAACAAAGTTGATTGTGAACATCCTTCATACTATCAAGCGTTACCTGATTACTATGTATTAACAGGGTGCCACAGGATTCACATATGTATTCCATTTTAGCAGACAGTAATTCATAAAAATGAGTCCCTTATCAATTTTGTGAACCCAACTAATTCTAGTCGTTAGGAATGATCAGTAGGAGGGAGGGAGGACAGTCTGTTGATAAGATTTGAGAATTTTTATTCCAAAATAAAAAATATCCATTCATTTTCAGACTTTATTAATTGTCAGGATTGGAACTAAGCTATTGGAAAGAAGTCATTGGAGTACTAAGGAGCATAATACCAGTATACAATAAAGTTAACAAGAGTATCTCTCTAGGTCAAGATGATAAGTATCGTGAATTTGGACTGAAAGGTCAGATTAGTGCAGGTGATTTGATTCTAGATGCCGGTTCAGGTTTTGGTAATATGTCGTCAAAAGCGTTGGAGATTTTAAATGATAATGCGAGGATAATACTACATGACCCTATACGTGAAATGTTGAATTACGCTCAAGATCAAAAAAGTCAAAGACTTAACCTCTCATGTGGAGTGTTTGAATATATGCCATTTAGGGAATCTTCAGTAGATGCTGTTTTGTGTGGATATTCTCTACGTGATTCCTTTTCGTTAGTTGAAGCTATCTCTGAAGTACACAGGGTTCTCAAAAATGAAGGCAGATTCATAATTGTAGATATAGGTAAACCTGATAACGTACTGCTTAGAAGCTTTGTCACATTTTACCTAAAATATATTTTGGGGATAATAGCTTACTCCGTTTCTGGTAAAAGTGGTTTAAGGTTTAAGACTTTGTATGGAACTTTTATCCGTTGGCCAAAGAACGCTCTTTTAAATGATCTCTTACTCAACAAATTTTCCAAAGTCAAATTTACGAAAAAAATGTTTGGCGGGGCAATAATTGTAGTGGCATACAAGTAATCTTAGAATAGTGGTGCAAAATTCAGTATC
>JBHENS010000097.1:0-3759 GCA_046261955.1 Nitrososphaeraceae archaeon
TTTCCAATCCAGGAGACTTAGTATACGTCATAGAGGAAGGGTCAATGAAGAAACTCAACTGGTGCATACACTGAATAGTACTCTTGTAGCCACTGAACGTACAATGGTTGCAATACTTGAGAATTATCAAACAAATAATCAAACAGTAGTAATCCCAAATGTATTAAGGAAATACATGGGAGACATCAAAGAGATCAAATCAACATAAGCTGCTCGTAAGCGGTACGAGATGTTGATTGATAAGATTTTAACTTAGATACCCAATTAGTTTGGAGTCTGTGGTTATTACCTAATCCTGCAATTACAAAGTCACCATACAAATATTCTTAAAATCTTCGTAAAACTTTTGGTTTAAGTAATTCCGGATGCTCCTTTAGGCTTCTTATTAACGAAATCATTTTTTCCTTGTCTTCAGGCAAATTGCCACCGATAGAGTAAACGTTTGATGCATGATTAGCCCTAAAGACAATAGTCGATGTAGGGTTAATGCTACTTAACAACAATTCAAGCTCATTCAGTATCAATGAATCGTCTAATGATTCAAATGGTTCACCAAATTTTTCCATAAACTCCTCGTATACTCCATCTTCAAGAATTAATGTCAGAGCAGCTAGAAAGTTTGGCGAAACTTCACTTATGACTCTGGCTGTTTCTTTCATATGATCGATTGAATAGTTTTTACCGCCAACACCCAAGATAATCATACATGAAATAATGAAACCACTTTTTTTAGCCCTATTGCATGCATCTATAATACCTTTTGAAGTAGCTCCCTTCGTGATCTTCTTAAGCAGAACATCATTGCCTGTTTCTATCCCCACATACAGCATGTTCAATCCCTTATTGTTTAACAGAGTCAGATCATCGGAACTCTTCTGAAGGAGATTTTTAGGCATTGCATAACAAGAAATCCGCTTTAAATTAGGAAATTTTTCCTTAATATAATCCAGTATTTGAACCAGTTTATCTGTGTGAAGATTTAGGGCATCCCCATCTGCCAGAAAAATTTTTTCGGTTTGAGAGTATGATTTTGAGACAGTATCTATTTCGCTCTTAATTTCTTCCCATGGCTTCTCAGAGTATTCCTTAGACCTATACATATTGCAAAATGAGCACTTATTAAAAGAGCATCCCAAAGTAACCTGAAAAATAATTGAATTGGATTCTGACGGTGGCCTGTATAGCGGATAATCGTATCCCAATTCACTCATGGTAAATATTAATAATGTAATGCAATTTAACTTGTGTGGAAAAATTTTGAGCACATCAGGTCATGCTTGAGTCGCCAAAATTTACATATTTCATGGCTGTGCTAAATACAACGCCGATTTAACTTCAAGGCACCATATCGCGCTTCATTGAAGTGACATAATTTTGAAACGTAAGGGCCTTCATGGTTTGTAAGGATTATATTTATTATTACGTAAATTATACATAAAGCACCTAAAATTACGAAATGAAAAATAGTGAAATTGTTAAAATATTTCGCGAGATCTCGTATCTTATCCAAATAGCAGAAAAAGATCCAAACACGATCTTCAAGGTTAGAGCGTATGAAAAGGCCGCCGACGTGATTGAAAATTTGTCAATGAGTATTGAGGAAATTTATCTTAAAGATGGTATTCAGGGTCTTAGAAAAATACCATCAATTGGTAATGCTATTTCATCCAAAATAGAGGAATTTATCAAATCAAACAAAATTGCTTATCATGAAGAATTAAAGAGAAAGATACCTATCAGGGCATCTGAATTTTCCAACATGAGGGGATTTGGTCCCAAGACAATGAAGCTGCTCTATGAGAAATTAAAAATCACCAGCATCTCTGAGTTAGAGAGAGCTGCATCGGAAGGAAAAATTTCAAAGTTAAAGGGTTTCTCAAAGGCTAAGGAAGAAAACATAATCAAAACAATTCAGTTGTCAAAACAAACTAAAAGTAGATATTTGTTGGGAGAGGTATATCCACTGATAAAAAAAATAGAAGCCGGATTATCAAGACAAGATAATGTAATCCGATGTCTTGTCGTAGGTTCTTTCAGAAGGATGAGAGAAACTATTGGAGATATCGATATTTTAATATCTACAGAAGAACCGGAAAAGGTAATTGAGTTTTTTGTCAACATGCCTGAGGTTGAAGAAACTAAGGGCAAGGGAAAAGCAAAAGCATTTGTAGAACTAAGAAACGGGATAGCTATTGATTTGCTCGTGGTTCCTGAAGAAAGTTTCGGATCCGCTTCTCAATATTTTACTGGGAATAAGGATCACAATATTTCATTACGCAACTTGGCAATTTCAATGGATCTTCATCTTAATGAATGGGGCCTATATAATAAGGAAGGAAAAAAAATTGCAGGAACCAGCGAAAAAGAAATTTATGAAACTCTTCAACTTCAATACATTCCACCTGAGCTTAGAGAAAATTGTGGTGAAATTGAGTACTTTTCTAAACACAGAAACTCGCGATTAGAATTAATAGACTACGGTGATCTAAGAGGAGATCTTCACACGCATAGTGAAATTACAGATGGTACAATGTCAATATATGATATGGCTGAACAAGCAAGAAAAAAATTTGGATTAGAATATATTGCAATCACTGATCATACAAAGAGCCTTCGTTTAGCAAATGGTTTGGATGAGATGCAGATATTAGATCAAATCAATAACATTGAACAATTAAATGATACTGTGAATGAAAACTCAACAGATGATACTGATACTAATTTCAGGATTCTGAGTTCTGCCGAAGTCAACATTCTTAAAGATGGTACCCTTGATATATCTAACAACATTCTGGACAAGCTAGATATAGTAGGAGCTTCAATACATTCAAATTTTTCATTGTCCAAGGAGATTCAAACAGAGAGACTCATCAAGGCGGCAAAAAACCCAAGCGTAGACATACTGTTTCACCCTACAGGCAGATTAATAAACAAAAGAGAAGGTTATTCAATAGATATAGAAAAAATAATTGAAGCTGCATGCGAAACTAGAACTGTTCTAGAAATCAATTCCAATTATAATAGGTTAGATTTGAGGGATGAACATATCCGCATGGCAGTTGAAAAAGGGGTCAAACTGGCAATAA
Source organism: Nitrososphaeraceae archaeon (assembly GCA_046261955.1). Taxonomy (GTDB): domain Archaea; phylum Thermoproteota; class Nitrososphaeria; order Nitrososphaerales; family Nitrososphaeraceae; genus TA-21. Next base: position 3,087 of record JBHENS010000097.1, read on the forward strand.
ATTCTGATGCACATCATCCTGTCCATTTTGCTTACCTTTTATTTGGAATAGGTCAAGCAAGGAGGGCGTGGGCAAAAAAAATTGATATTATCAATACTTTGAAAGTTGATTCTTTGCTGAAATCACTAAAGTAAGACAAGAAATCATATCAACATTCCTAAGAAACCCAGTTAACCAGTATCCTGAACATTTAGATGCTTATTTTTCTACAGCCTTTGAGATTTTATTCAAGGCATCGTTAGTACCCTCGAGGATATGCTTCTTAACCATCTTTGAAAAAATACCCATGAAACCAGAAAGTCGAATATCCCACTCTACATCAACAACACTCGCATTGTCCCCGTTTGGGTTGATTACAACTACTTTTTTGCCCTTTAGGGGCCCTTCCGTAATATCAGTCGTAATAGACTTCATCGGATCTAACGTAACTGTTTCTTTACATATTGAATTCTTGAAAGCAATAACAACTTCTCGTTCCACTATATTATCTGATTTGCTAATGTTTTTAATCGATTTAGTTCCATGCCAGAATTCAGGTTCTCTATCAATGTCTGATAAGACTTTCCATACTTCCGAAACAGGAGCGTTGATTTTTTTTGATGTGTGGAAATTAGCCATATTTTAAGCGGAAGGCATGCCAATATATGAATTTGTAATACATTGAATATTGGAT
>JBHENS010000098.1:0-3737 GCA_046261955.1 Nitrososphaeraceae archaeon
CTACAATACAATAAAACATCTAGTTGAAGTCGACGATGATATTTTGGCTGTTTTTACAGTCACTTTAGGAGGACGCTATAACATGCAAGACCTGTCTATAGCCAAAAATGCTAGTATTACAAATGATATGGTTAATCATATCTTCTCTAAATTACAAGAAAACTTGAGAAGTCTCAAAGGAGTCGTAGATAATAGACTGGGTCGGTTAAAATGGACTATCAATGAAACTGAGCGAATCAGAATCTTGGAGATAAATGAAAAAGATCATGTTGTGGTAGTCCTAATAAAAAGTAACATAAGTTTATCCGAAACTGTAGATAATGTATTAGGCTATTATTATGAATCGGAAAATCCTTCAGAGGAGTTGACCTCATGATTACGAATTAAGAAATCAAATTTTTTTTGTAAAGTGTATTGATTTTGTGTAATGATCCAAACATCTTGTGATTGCACGATTATCAATGGCTTATTTTATCTTCACGCTTATTTTGTAACGCTTTGACAGAGAACTGCCAAACATTAATTTAGATATTAGCCTCCTCATCTTGCTCTTTAATATACGCCCTCTTCAACCACACCGGAGTGATTAGTGTAGTTACTGCAACCATAATGATTATTGCCGTGTAGATGTTTGAGGATAAAGCACCAGAGGTTACACCAATGCCAGCAACTATGAGTCCTACTTCACCTCTTGAAATCATTCCTATACCTACTTTCATAGATTTTGATTTATTCCGCAAAAACATCAATGCTGGTAAACCGCATCCTATTAATTTACTTACAATAGCAACAACAATCATAATTGCAGATAGCATTAGTATGTACAAGTTTATTCCGGTAAGATCAACCTGCGTTCCAATTATAGCAAAAAATAACGGAGCAAATATTATCTCTAATTTGTCGACATATTCTTCAACCCGCTTAATTATTTTTGTACTGGCTACTGCCATGCCTACAGAAAATGATCCTACAATTGGAGATAGCCCCGCCGCAGCGGCTATGGCAGAGGCACCAAAAAATGACCCTGTAACAATACCTTCGATGCTACCCCTAGCCTTCCATAAACTTTCAGCATGTAATATTTTTGGTATGATGATAATGGCTCCGATAAGTAATACAGCAAATATCCCTAATACTTTTAGAATGAGGAATATAATATCAATAATATTTGGAGTCATATTACCAGTTTGAACCATTGATACAACTACTGATAAAACTGCAATAGCAAGAATATCGTCAACTATAGCAGCACCTAAAATTATTTTTGCTTCTTTTGTTTGCATCTTTCCTAATTCATTTAACACGCTAACCGAAATCGCAATACTAGTAGCAGTAAGTGCTGTTGCTATCAGAAGGGACTGCAATCCATCTAATCCAAAAGTAGAAAATACATAGTAGCCCAAAAAGAATGGAACAATAACCCCTAGTGCTCCTATTGTAAACGAGGCCGCACCTCCTCTTAAAAATTCCCTAGGCGTAATATGTAGACCAGCTATGAATAATATTACGATTCCAGATATCTCGCCTATTTGATGCACTGTTTCATTTAGGATGACAAGAGGCTTACCATCAAATATGGGAATTGAGCCCAACGCAAAAGGACCTACAATTATTCCTGCCATTAACTCCCCTAAAACAGAGGGCAGCTTAATTTTATTAAAGAGCTCGGCAAATACTTTTGCAGCAAAAAGTAGGGCAGCAAGAGAAATTAATACATGAATTATTGTTTCTTGTTCTGCTGCCATCTCTTATTTTATGCTGATGATCTGTATTATAAATCGGAAACAAATTAGAACTTATTCTAAAGAAATCTTATCATGGCGAGGGCCCCAAGAGTTTAAGTAATTCAATTAGCGTTACCTTATTAACAGAACTGGACACGACGAATTGTGGAGAACTCTCCTTGATACACTACCTAGTATCATCTCCTTAAATTTTCCCAACCCTCGATTTCCCATGATAATAACATCATAATTCTCTTTCTTGCTAAAATCTAGAATTGTTGAGCCAGGGTTACCTTTAATAAGAGTTGTATTGATGATTAATCGGATTATCTTTAGGGGGAAGTCTATTAGGTCTATCCGTTGCAACAGGTGCCTTTTTTGCGGGGGTATTGGTAGCTGAATCTAAAAGCGCTAATATAGCAAGGGTAGTAACAACTCCAATACGAGATGTGTTTGCTGCTGTATTCTTTATTTCAATAGGTGCGTTAATGGATGTATCTTTGATACCCATTTTCATAGTGCCTGCTGTACTGCTTATTTTAGCTTCCTTCGCATCCAAATTCTTAATAGTGGCAGCTCTGCTTAATCGGGCAAAATATGATAATATTACATCTCTGAGAACTGCATTAGGGATGGCATCCGCAAAAGGAGAATTATCTCTTGTTGTGGCCAAGGGTGGTCAAGACGTTGGCGAAATAACATCAGCAGTACTTCCAATATTGGGAGTCGTGACTATAGTAACGACATTCATGACGCCCTATGTTCTAAGATTTGGAAGTAAATTACCTAAGTATTTAAAAACTTCGTGATCCTTAGGTTTCTTGATTTGTTTAACAATGTGTTGTGCCCAAAAGAAATTGAAATAATAGAAACCGATCCTTTGGATAGTAAATTAAGGATATTGGATTGGATTTTGTATCAAGTTTGTCGTAACAAGTTAAAAGAGTCTCAGTTTTTTTGAGTTTGTGCCATAAGATTAGACTAAGACGTTCAACTGACAACTTTTATTCTGAAATTCATTTTATGCGACTATATGCGACGTCCTTTTGTCACTTAATCTCTTGAAGTTACCTTCTTGCCATTTGTATTAGTTCATCAGCCAATATTCACTTGAACCGATTCCAAAGTAAGCGATCCATTATTATCAATTCCCAATATGCTAAAAACATGGGTAGCGTTCTGTGTAGGAATAAATGACATTGATTGTTTGTCCTGAGAAATATTCATCTTGACAGTGGAAAATACATCCTCCTGATTCCAAATGATGGAAGTTATATTACCATCTGGATCTGAAATTGATGCATTTATGATAACAGTTTGGTTAATTTCTCCCGCTATTGGTGACGTAACGAGGATCACAGGCGGTTTGTTTACCTGAGCGTCAGACTGTCCGTATATATTTACAAAAGTACTGTAGAATTGATTAACACTATTAACCGATAGTAGTGCTATAGTTGTGCCTATTATCAAAATTGTTACTAAGATGATAATGCCAAACTTATTCTTCCTCTTCACTTTAGAATTTACTAAGATAAAGTATCTATTTCAATTTATCTTTCTAAATATGTTGCTCCCTCCCTCTAATGGGCTTCGTATATTAATATCAAATAGTCTTTACTACCTCATCAGATCTCGGAGTACAAGGTAGAAAAAATAATAGAAGAACGAGATAATAATCGAAAGAAAGAGTTATTGCAAATCATAATTAACCACAGGAATTTCCGCATATCATGTCCCCTTTTTGGAACATTCCCAAAAAAGTAAACAAGTCTAACTTGTGCACATTTTGTAATTAAAGGGTAAATACCTTGCTTTCTTGTTCATCATTCAGTCGGTTTTCCCACCGGTTGTTACATCTTTACTGTTAATAAATTGAGGTACCAGTATATCATTAACGATCTTTTGAAATGTAAATTATTTATTTTGCCTTTACTCATAGATAGTTCCTTCTTTTTAAATGGTCTGTGGGAGATAAGGATAATTTTTTATCCATATTATCCTCCTCCTATAGGC
>JBHENS010000099.1:0-3652 GCA_046261955.1 Nitrososphaeraceae archaeon
ACATAGGGTTGGAAACTGATTCTTTAGACGATGTAAAGCAAGTAGCCGACGACACCTTTGATAATATAAAGTCAGGGTTTAAGGCTGCGAGAAAAAAACTATCGCATCTGTACGACAAGTAGGCGGATACGATTATTCATTAAACCTGGCCAGACCTGAAATCTACCCAATAATTCTTTGCCAAATTCCTTAAGCATCATAAAAAAACCCGCCTTCGTCAAGAACAGATTTTGCATAAGCGAAAATTCTATCGTCGTAGGTGTTCGTATTTTCATTCTCTAATTTTTCGTTTCGTAGAATTTCTAAAAGAGATATCGATATGCTTTCTCCAGTTTTGCCGATCAACTTTGAATTTATTTGTTTTTTTACCCGGTCCGACAGGGTAGGTTCTGCTTGAAAATTCTTGATGCTTTCATGAAAGATTTCTCTTTCTATGTCAAATTTGTTGTCACTATGCACAGCTATGACCTTTGTTTCATCAGTTGACAAATTGTTAGTATTGATAAACGACATTAATGCACCTCTGTTTGATATGTCCAAGCTAAATTTTCCGAAATCAATATTTGAACGCTTTCCGAGTAATTTGCCTTTTACTTTTATTAGAAATATCTTATTCTTAACTTCGAGACCGGATATATTTTTTGTTATTTCATCTTCTAATTTTTCTGAGTTCCACTTTGAGGAAACTATTTCTTTATAGAGTATCTCTACCATGTTTATCTCAATAAACCTACAGTCTAAAATCTTCTTATCAAATGAAATAATATAGAATCCACGTTTTTCTCCTTTTGCAGTTTCCTCTAGATCCTGAAAACTAGAACCAAAGAGAGGTCCAGGATAAACAATCACACTCCCATCAATTTTCTTTTCAACCCTCTTGTGAATATGTCCGCCACCATAATAATCAAAACCCTTTGGAACAAGAGAGATAGGTAGCGAATCCCTAAAATTCATATCTAACGGAAGAATTTCTTGAATCCCCTTATGCAGTAGAAAAATCTTGAATCCATCTTCCATTTCTAAATTTTTCCTATCAAGCTTTTCATAGATCTCCCTATCCAGTCCAACCTTTCTTCCTGAGATACCGGTTATTTTTGCTCCCGTCTTCTTGTCAATAAAGAATTTTAGTATTACTGAATTGGTATTGGTTTGAAATTCGGTTGGTTTGATAAACAGTTCTGCAGAGTGCAAAATATCTATCATGGAAATATTGGCCGTGTTAAAGTCATGTGAACCATATATCATGTATACTGCAATTCCCGAATCTCTTGCTTGTTTTAATATTTCAACAGCTCTCTTTACTGGTGCAAGTTGCGGAATATTAACATCAAAAAAATCCCCGGTAATCAAAATGAAATCAACATGTTCTTTTATGGAGATTGATATTGATTTCTCAAATGCTTGTAAATTCAAATCTCTAAGCTTGGGATTTCTCCAAGATCCCAAATGGCAATCAGTTATATGAGCAAATTTGTACAATTGTACCTATTCGATCCCAATTGTATTTTAATATTGACTGGTTATACAATTTAGCAAGTTAGATATTATTGGATTTTATAGAGTTATTTTCAGGGAAATTTGGGAATGGTTAGTTAACTTTTGTTAGCATAAATGCTTCATGCAATGATCTTACCGCTTTTTCACAATCGATATTATTCACAACAAAAGCTAAATTAAGTTCAGAAGATCCCTGGGCGATCATGATTACATTTATGCTATTTTTTGAGACCGATGAGAAAACTTTAGCTGCAATTCCCTTAATACCTCTCATACCGGAACCTACCACTGCTACCACTGCCACATCTTCGTTGACTCTTACATTTTTTATGACCTTGTCAAGTAGCGTCAGATCCAATGTAGTTATGGCAGTGTCTAAATCGTCCTTTTTTACTACCATTGAGATGCTGGATTCGGAAGGGCTCTGAGAGATCATCATGATATTCACACTTTTTCTTGCTAAGGCATCAAAAATTTTTGCTGCAGTTCCAGGTGCGCCGACCATTCCTCCACCGCTAACATCAATCAGTGCGTTATTGCGGATAGCGATTATCGATTTTACGATCTTTTGTGAAGATTTACTTGGGTTTTTTGAGATTATTGTTCCTTCATTTGATAGATTAAATGCATTCCTTATTCGAATTGGTATTTTTGTATCCATAACTGGCTCAAGTGCCCTGGGATGCATATATTTCGCACCAAATAGAGACAATTCAATCGCCTCTGCAAATGATACTTCTTTGAGAACTTTAGCTTCTTTTACAATTTGTGGATCTGCAGTCATAAGACCATTTACGTCCGTCCATAACCAAACTTCATCAGCCTCAATGCATACTGCAATAATTGTCGCAGTGTAGTCTGAGCCACTTCTTCCCAAAGTAGTAATATTCCCATTTTGATCCGCGCCAATAAACCCAGTAATAACGGGAATCTTATTTTCTTCTAATAGTGGATCAATGTGATACCTTACGCGTATTTTAGTGGTGTCTATAAGTGGCCGAGCCTGACCAAATTTTGAATCAGTTAATATCCCAACTTCCTTCCCAGTCAAGTATACAGAATCAAGGCCCTTATCTAATAGAGAGTACGAAATTATTGGAGTCAAAAGTCGTTCTCCAAATGAAAGTAAGTAATCCAATGCTTTTTCAGTCACTTCTGTTAGCAATACAATGCCATTCAATATATTCTCCATTTCCTCTAGGAGGACCTCTACTACTTGGAGGGCTTTGGCTTTGTAGTTCTTATTTCTGATACAATCTTGTATAATATCCACATGTTTTGCTCTAGTCTTGTTGATAAAATCCTTGATCTTTTTTTTATCACGTTTTAAAACGTATCCTGACACGTTCAAGATCTCATCGGTCATGCCTGTTACTGCAGAAAAAACTCCAATTATTTCGTTACCTTTATCATGATATGACTTGATCAAATTAGTTATATGGACAATTTTTTTCCCCGAGTCTACGGCAGTGCCCCCAAACTTCATTACCAGGCGCATTTATGACAAGCTATAATGATAATACAGATTAATACATGTATTGTTACCTTTTTGAGAGCATTTGGGAAAGTAATTAAAACAAGAGAGTGATTTTTATTTGGTTGGATCTGATATTTCTGTATGTCTAATTTTTCACACGAGGAAGGACTACTGCTGATACAACATTGTATATATAAATATGATTCAGAAGAAATGTTGAAAGAAAAACTAAAGGGGTATTTTTCTCCCAAAGAAATTGAATCTGCAATTGATACACTAATTGCTACACAAAAGATTCGCAGAATTGGACAAGATGTCCTCCAGAATAATGAGAGTCATACTGGCATGATACCCGAAATACCAGAAAATTTACGCTCGATAATTAACAACTTGTAATCCGTAAAGTTCCACTCAAAAATCTAAAAAAGAACCGAACTAAATAAAAATATGACTCGTCGCAATTGCGACTAGAATTCAATTATTACCCATGATTCCGCCGAAGATGTTCCTTAAAGCGTCCAGAACTGGATTGCCAGTTTGATTGCCTGCTGTTTCAGTTGCATTGGCCGTTTCATTTGCAGCAGTACTTACAACAGTTTCTGTTTGATTGCCTGCTGTTTCAGTTGCATTGGCCGTTTCATTTGCAGCAGTACTTACAACAGTTTCTGTTTGATTGCC
>JBHENS010000100.1:0-3630 GCA_046261955.1 Nitrososphaeraceae archaeon
GTATGATATTTTATCAGTGTGTTTTGACTTTTTCCACAAATCGATCTTCCACAAATTACACACTTGTGAACTTCTTCAAACAACTCCAGCGCCTCAGAGCCATAGGCATTAATGATAAACTTACTACCATCAATGCCTTCAGTTTCTATATAGTAATATTCTATTCCGTTGTTCATGTAGATTACTTTTTCTGGAAGGAAACTAAATCTATATTTCTTATTTATCAAGTCGTGAACTAAATTCTTGATGTTGCCTACTACAGGCTTGTGAATGAGAGTACTAGTCAAAAGTTTCATTCTTTTTAAATCAATCAAGTCAGTCATCATAGTAATCTTCAATTCAAATGCAGATAAACAGGATTAAGCTAAGGATATGACAATTTTAATTCAATGATTAAAACTAAGCTAATGATTCAAGAACATTTTACAAGCGATAAATCGAAGATCAAAGGAGCGCTAGTAAATTTGAGATTAATCGAATTGCAGCAAATAACTAAACTACTTGTTAATAAAGAAAAAATAAAAAAATATTTTTCGTGAGTTTATTATTTCACGTATTGCTTTTGTGCGGATGTAAAGAAGTTTGACCATGTATTGGCCAAGTTTGCATTAAAGTCTGTTACTGTGTCAAATGTCTTGCCATACAATTTGATATTCTCTCTAGCTGAGTTTAGGGTATCTATTGCTAATTGATTGGCGGTATCAAACACATGGAATGCTTGAGAAGTAATTTCATTTGATTGCTTTCTGTATTGTTCTGCATATGGTGCTGCTGTTGGTATAAGGGTATTTTTTGCAGTATTTCCATACCATGATTTTTGAATTGCAAATGATCTGTTTATCAATTCTTTTGTCACTTGGAAGTAATCTTGCTGTAAGTTTGAAATTGACTGTGCATATTGTGGTTGATACTTTGAGATTTCGTCAATTGTTCTTAACATATTTTGCTTGTAGGTATCTAAGATTTCTGCGTTTTCTGATGCGTTTTCTCTAGATTTTTCTGTCATCTTTCTTCACCATTAAATGGTATTAAATGGGTATATAAATGTTTGGTATCAAATGGGATTCAATGGTATAGAAAACCATAAACGTAGTGTAAATGAGTGTGAACAAACTTTCACCTCTAAGGACCGAACAGGAAGAAGAGAATAGTAGAAATTAAATCTTATTCATTCAATAGAAAAATAAAGCCACTACGTCAATAAGACCAGTGGCATGCGAATAAACCACTGTAATTTTCCCGAAGGTATATTGTACGACCTTGACAATCATATTTGGATAAAGAGAGATGGCACCGACCGTTCCTTAGTCGTTTTAGGGGTGACGCCAATTCTTATATCATTGGCAGGAAAACTGACAAAGATAAAACTAAAAGAAATCGGGGCCATTATCGAGAAAAACAAGAGTGTTGGATCAATCGAAAGCCTACGATACTTTGGTATGGTGAGGTGTCCTCTCAAGGGTGAGATTATTGAGGTAAATAATACGCTATCTGATAATCCAAAAACTGCTAATGATTTTCCATATAATGAGGGTTGGTTCGTAAAGATAAAGATTCAGAATTCAGATTCAAATATGGAATCTGAATTAAAGAATGATACTCTAAAATTAATTGATGAATGTCATGATGAGATAAAAAAAATAATGGAAAAACTTCATGTAAGATGTTTCGCAGCATTTCCTGATTACGAGATGTTCGAAATAGGTGTAGAGTGTGCTGCGACACTTACAAAGCTGGATGAACTAATTGGCAAAATCAACACGGGAAATGTTGTCCATGTCGTTTCTGATGACACTTCTGCCGATCTTGAAATGATAAGATGGTCGGAAGAAAGAGAACAAGATCTCTTAGAAACTAGAAAGGAAGCAAACCTTTTTCACTTTATAGTAAAGAAAATAAAATAAAATAAGATAAAATAAATGAATTAAAAAAATAATATTTCAAGTCAAAAAGAATGTGGAAGGATTTTAAATACTATCCTACTACTTTTCAATTGGGTTGTCTATCATGTTACCCCATTCCGTCCATGACCCGTCATAGTTTTTTACGTTAGGATATCCCAGTAGATATTTTAGTACAAACCATGTATGCGAAGATCTTTCACCAATTCTACAATATGAAATGACTTCCTTATCTGGTGTAATCCCTTTTGCATGATAAATCTTTGTTAGCTCCTCAGCTGACTTGAATGTTCCATCATCATTTACTGCCTGTGCCCATGGAATATTAGCTGCACCAGGAATATGTCCACCCCTTTGAGCATGTTCCGTAGGGTATTCTGGAGGAGCCAGTATCTCTCCTGTGAATTCTTTTGGACTTCTAACATCAACCAGAGCCTTACTACCAAGAGTATCGCTCACATATCTTAGAAACACGCGTATGTTATTATCAGGAGCAGAACTCTTGAAATTTCCACGTGGATAAGTTGGTATATCCTTTGTAAGCGCTTTGTCTTCCTCTAACCATTTTTTTCTACCCCCGTTCATCAATTTCATATTTTTGCATCCATAATACTTAAGTGCCCAGAAAGCGAAAGCAGCAAACCAATTATTAAAGTCTCCATAGAGGACTAATGTAGTATCATCATTTACTCCTATTTTTTGCAGCAATTCTTGACATGCTTCCTTACTTAGGATATTTCTTGCAACAGGATCATTTATATCAACTTTCCAATCTAATAGGACTGATCCCGGAACATGTCCCAAGACATAGTTAGCAGTAGGATCATAGTCTACTTCTGCGATTCGAACCTTTGGATCATTTAGATGATCTTCGACCCATTTAGTATCTACCAGAACTTCTGGATGAGAATAATTCACTTCATAACACCTAGATTAAATTTACTTTTATCTTATATTAGTTTTTCATAAATTTCGACTAATCAAGATTGAACTAAAATAAAGGAGTAGCAGATGATTTAGCTATGATCAGCACCCCTCTTTCCGATCTTCAGTTCTACATCACCGTCATATTTTGGCTTGATAGCAAGCTGCGATGGAGTATATATTAGATGCTCCTTTGTAAATGACGATAATTCATAGTCGTTTGTCATGTACAGTGCATAAAATGGACATGCATCAACACAAAGACCACAAAATACACATTTTCCATAATCAATTTGTGGCATTATGGATTTCTTGTTATGCTTCCATTGTTCATCGACCTTTACCATTCCAATTGCTTCAGCAATTCCCTCACAGGCAATTGCACAAAGCTGACATCCTGTGCATTTGTCATGAAATAGGATGTGGCGACCTCTAGAACCTGCGATTCCTACACCTCTTTTTGGATCAAATTGATATCCATCACCAACGAACTTTAGTTTCTTTTCTGGATATCTCAATGTAAATCTCTTGATAAGAAGATGCTTTGATCCTGATTCAATAGCTTTTATGAAACCGCCTGCAGAGTTCATGTGTATATCATATGCTCAGCCATAATTTAAGTTAAGAATACAGTAAAATATTCTCCTCAATCAATACATTAAATTTTTATGCATCCGAGATCTTTAGGCGAGGACTATTTTGTAGATACTTCCATCGATTCCCAAAATGTAAAGGTAACCATCTGATCCCACCTGTATGTCCGTAATTACTCCAAAGCCTCGCCCAAATACAATATCTTGAATTT
>JBHENS010000101.1:0-3556 GCA_046261955.1 Nitrososphaeraceae archaeon
AATACACTCAGATCAATATTATCAATAATTCCTTTTTCAACAAGCAATGGGATCTCCAATTCAGTAAATGTTTTTAGTTTTTTTCTGATATCACTCTTCATTCTATATTCATATGCCTTCGAGATTTTCACATTATTCAACAACCATTCAATTTCGGTTCTTGTAAGTAGTGCTGTTTTAACATTGGATTCTGTCACTTTTTATTCCCCTTTGAATAAATCTGAGATTTGAAATTCTAATATATGTCACATACTAGGCAATAGTGTCCTATCTTCCTCAACATTGCTTTTTTCCCTTCTCTAATATAGGTCGAGTTTATCCCCTTGTCGCATATCTTACATCTGACCATGCTGAGTTACGTTGTCCAAAAACTAAGGCAGACTGACACTATGTATTTCGTTATCACAATTCAAGCACATGAATCTATTACAACCTTCACACCATTCTACATTACTAGTTGTACTACAAGAATCGCATGACGGCAACCCTATTGCACCATCCTCGGCTCAGTTTTTATCATTCCTTTATCCATGATACTAGCATTAAGGACAATATTCCTTTTAACAGGTACTTTTTAAGAAGGATAGATTATTAATTACTGAAAAATATGCCTTTCATAGAATCTAATAATGATAGTGATAAATTAAAAATCTACTATGAGTTATATGGTAAAGATAAATTAGATACCGTAGTTTTAATTCATCCGATTGGTGGGAACATCGAGATCTGGAGAGAAGAGATCTCCTTAATTTCAAAAAAAAATTTGAGAATACTTGCTTATGATTTACGAGGTCACGGTAGGAGTAACATGGGAACTAAAAATCATTTTACAATATCTGATCTCGTGCAGGATCTTAAAAAATTAATTGATGGTCTAGATATTAAAAAATGTACCTTAATTGGACACTCAATAGGCGGTTCTGTTGCATCCTTATATGCTGTAGAATATCCACAAAATATAGAAGCAATAATACTTATTAACGGATCCTCTGTTCGAATACCAGATAAAGATTTAGAAAAGCACTATGTCACTAGGAAAGTTGCACTGACTGATGGTATCGGGTCATTGGCAGAATGGATCAGGCATGAATCAATTGAATCAGAGAAAGCCTTTCAAGATGAGAAAAAATGGGAACAATTTAAACGAATTTTCACAGAGACATCTGTCGATGGAATTGTTGCCGCTACGAATTCTTTATACTCAATGCCAGAGAATGTAACTACTTTATTAAAAAACGCAAATTATAAAATATTCTGTATAGTCGGAGAAGGAGATGAGGTTTTCATGAGATTAATGCATAAAATGAAAGAAGAAATACCAGCGTTTGAACTTAGAGTAATTAAAGATAGTGATCATTGGGTCATTGTTGAACACCCAGAGGAACTATTTAAGGCCCTTAAGGCTTTCTTACATAAAATCTATCCGTAATAATTTTGTGCACGCAAGTACTTATGTACATAATTCAAGGTATATTCGTCTAGTGTTACCAGGCATATGGAACAGCTTAGTCCTAATCTCCTATAATTGCGGCAGTTAGGCTAGTTACCTAAATTTGTCGTTGGGATATAGATTGAGGGCACTTAAGAAAACGGGACAGAAACCCGAGAGACCATTCATACAGAAGATAATAAACTAAGCACGAAATAGTATAATACTATTACACCCGTGGGCCTCAGATCTATGAATTTAGTCTTAGCATCAGTATAGTCCTAGGTATCAGTATAGTGCTGGTATCAGTATTAATTTTAATTCCTCCCTATAACAATTGGTTGCCCTTATTGTTTGTCTGCGACCACATTTTCATCATGATGAATACACGTGAAATCTCTACACCAATAACAAAAACCACAATTTGGGCAAAATGGCTTTGAACGCGTTGGATGAAAGTCGGTGTAACAATTAAAGCAAATCATTACAATTCCTAATCGAAAACTAGTTTGCTGGCCTATGCAAAGTTTTCAGAGATACGCAAGTATCATATGCTTGTTTAATCAATCGCTTTGTATTCGCTACGTGGTCTTCAGTTTCTATTTTGCATGAAACCCATCCCGCCTGTGGCGCATAGCGGTGCTCAATGGCCATATGTGTCCGCAAGGCTTCTTCTTGTTGAGGTTTTGAAAGCCTGATATCAATATGTTGTAGTCCATGAAAATGGACAAAATTTCTCAGACCATAGAAATAAGATTCTTCACTCATAGCATCATGTTTTTGCTCGACGCTTGGTAACGATCTTATGAAACTACTAATTTGTTCTTTCAAGCTGAGGCCCATTGCTAATAAAAGTATATTCTTTATTGTTTATCTACCTATTTGCTCAATTTATTGAAGTAAAAAATAGGCCGGTCTTTAAAGCACCATCTATAGAGCTTAAATATTCCTAAATTCGTAAGTAAAAACACCCTTCAATGACAAATCACGGTAAGATAAAAATTATTATCCTTCTACCTATTCTCCTTGGTCTTGTCGGCTACACCCATTTTTGGAATGTTACAGGTTTTCCATCCATCCATGTGGATGAAGGACATTATCTGAGAAAGGCAATATCAACTCTGGACGGACAGGGATTTCAGCCTCAGGATAGGTATCTCAGTCCGTATTTTGGTCAAATGTTTCTCGCAGGGATATTTACGACTATAGGATTTCCTAATTTTATTCTAAACGATTCCTCACAATCACCCGCAACTATTGAGGGTCTATTTTTAGTACCCCGCATATTCATAGGTGTTCTTGCTATGGTCGATTTGTTTCTTATCTGGAAGATCACAGAACGGATATATAATAAAAGGTTAGCGTTAATTTCTTCAATCCTTTTTGCCGTTATGCCGTATAACTTAATGACCAGAATGGTCCTTCTTGAATCGATTCAGTTGCCATTATTACTTACATCAATTTTGCTCTTGCTGTATTCAAATTCAGCTGCAAAACATGAAAAAAAGATATCAATTATAGTATCAGGATTATTTATGGGATTGGCAATATTTACTAAAATTCCAGCTTTCACAATAATGCCACTTGGAATATTTCTGATATATTCTAATACCAAGTGTTGGAAATATATCGTACTATGGTTGATTCCATCCATACTTGTTCCTGCCTTGTGGCCAGTGCACGCTGGTTTATCAGGAGACTTGGATGAATGGGTAAACGGGATTTTATATCAAACACAAAGAGAAAACAAACCACTAATTGACTCACTCCATGATTTTTTACTAACTGATCCAGTATTCTTTATTCTAGGTATTGGAGGATTTGTTTTTGCAGTCTTTAAACGAAATATTTTCCTGATACTGTGGACTGCACCTATCATCGCATTTTTCTCTCTGATAGGGTATGTAGCATCATTTCATCTAATCATACTGATACCATCATTTTGTATTACAGGCGCATTATTATTTGACTGGATATGTCAAAAGCTAGTAAAGAAATTTCAATTAAGGGTCATAGAATATGCTCTAATTTCAGGTATCGTATTGTTTGCTCTAATCAATACCAGTATGTTGATTTCTCGAGAGCTTAATTCCAATTACTATAAAGCTGTTTCCTTTCTTGTAGAAC
>JBHENS010000102.1:0-3515 GCA_046261955.1 Nitrososphaeraceae archaeon
TTATTATTAACACTTCATGTATTTTATAATACGATGAGTTCAAAAGTAAATCAGTTGGAAAATCAGCCAAATCTAGCTAGTGAATTGAGAGTCTTTCTGAGGAATTTCGGGAGTAATAAGGAGAAAGATGAGGCAATCAAATACGATGAAAATAAGGATAAGTCTTCAACGAACATCAAAATGATAGACTCGAACAAAACTCCTCGCGAAAAAATCAATATTGAAATAGATCCAATTGAGAGAACAACTGTATTTAGTAGTGATCCTTCTATGTGGATTTGAGTTCGTGAGAACTACCATGCATCAGTTCTGAACGAAATTAATTTTTTTTCAATAAGAGGGATATTTTGAAGTAATCAGATTCAATGGACGTAAACAGCTGTCAAGGGCAATTATAGAAAGAAATTCCCAATTGTCTAACTGATATGATTTAAAAATGATCATTAATTAGTAAGTAACTAATTGAGTTCTACATCGGTTACATTAGAATATCATAGAGGAACAATAGTGATAAGGGGTCTTGAAAGTTTACCTTACTCAACAATAGATTCAAGGACAAATACCTTGTTCTCATTTGGCATTAACTATAAAAAAATAACTGAATATCTCGATGTAAAGAACATAAAGTATGAGGACCATGTATTGGATTTGTTACCTCTCGGACATCTTCCAAAAATTAAAGTAAAGCTACGCGATTATCAAAAACAAGCAATAGAATATTGGTGTAAAGAAAAAACGGGATCTATAGTTCTTCCAACAGGTGCGGGAAAAACCATAATTGGTTTAAAAATTATTGAGATTGTTAATTCTCCAACACTGATCGTCGTCCCTACACTTGATCTTGTTAAACAGTGGACTAAGATTCTCTCACAGAGTTTCAATATTGAAATAGGAAATATCGGTGGAGGTACCGAGAACATTCAAGCAATTACCGTATCGACTTATGATTCAGCGTATATTAAAGCACAATCAATTGGTAACAAGTTCCTTTTAATAGTATTTGACGAGGTTCATCATTTGCCAGCACCATCATATAGGCTAATTGCAGAAACATTCGTAGCACCTTACAGGCTAGGTTTGACAGCTACTATAGCACGTGAAGATCACCTGGAAGGGGATTTTCCATATTTGATTGGAAAATCCACATTTCGAATAACCCCCGGTGAACTTACTAAAAATAATTATCTAGCAAACTATAGTATAGAAAGAAAACAAACACACATGTCAAAAGAAGAGTATCTGAAATATAAAGAAAATATGACCATATATCACACATGTCTGGGAAAAATTGGTTTAAAGATGAATTCCTTCAACTCCTTCAAACGATTAATCATGATCTCATCAAGAAATAATATGGCCAGACGCGCACTTGTAGCAAGAAACAAAGCAATTGACATAGCCCTCAATAGCAAATCCAAAATGAATGAGATTGCGAAAATATTATACGAAAACAGAGATATCAAGACAATAATCTTTACACAGTATAACAAGCAGGTATATGAAATATCAAATGATTTTCTTATCCCGTTTATTACATACAAGTCTTCTAAAGAGGAAAGAGAAGACATCCTTAGCGGTTTTAAGGATGGTAGATATAAGGCAATTGTTACCTCAAAAGTATTGGATGAAGGAATCGATGTTCCTGATGCACAACTGGGAATTTTAGTTAGTGGGACTGGTAGTAGTAGAGAGTTTATCCAAAGATTGGGCAGACTATTGAGACCTAAGAACAATAATGAACAAGCAAGATTAATTGAGATTGTGTCCAGTGGTACATCAGAAACATTAACTAGTGAAAGAAGACATAGAAATATGATGAAATAAATTTACAATTCTTACGCTTGTTTAATAATTATTATTCTGAAATAGCACCATATGCTAGGTTCTAAATGATGTCAACTTTAGTTGGTTATTTCTATCTGAAAAGTCAATAGTAGACTTTACCATTCTAAGAGTGCTACTGTCTTTGGAATCTCTTATATAAATCACATATATCAATGCATAGTTTTTCTTGCTTGTTTTTCTTATCACTCTACCAATTCTTTGTGCTACTTGATTAAAATTTGAGCTATTTGAAATTATTATTGCTATTCTAACATCAGGTATGTCATATCCAATCTCAAGCGTGTGAACAGATAGTAGCGGAAAGTACTCTTTCCCCCATTCTTCTAAGATTTTCTTTCTTTGAGTAACAGGTATCTTATTATGAATAGATTTCGAAGCTATTCCGTATGATTCTAATGTTTTTTCTAACCTCATTATTGAGTCAATAGTCTCACTAAATATCATTATCGGTTCTGAGGGATGGTTTTTTACTATATTTGCAGCAGACAACGTCTTGTTTTGCGCCGAGCTGAGTAACTCTTTTCTTTTTCTAACGTTCTCAAACCACAATTTTGCTAGTTTTGCGTTATATCCTCCTTTGAATAAGAAGATTGAAATTTTTTTTGGATCAAATGCTCCTAATTTCCGTGATAAGAAAGATATTTTGTTCGTAGTCTCGATATAGATTTTTTTTTCAGATTCCGTAAAGCTCACAGGTATAGAAACAACCTGTGGTTTAGCCAATCTTCCATCTGATACTGCATCTTTAATCATGTATTTCTTAACAGGAGGTAAAGTTCTAATTATTGTGTTATAGCGTGGATCATTCTCATTTATGGTAGCAGTTAACCCCAATATCGCTTTAGTTGGATCTTCTTTAATTATATCAAATATTTTGCTAAATTCTTTGGCTGTTTCACTTAACAAATGTATTTCATCAAGAATTAGCATGTCTGAATGTCTGATGAGGTCCAAATGATTTATAGCGCTCTGATAGGTCCCGATAGTAATTTCCCTTATGTCTTTCTGTTCGCCAAAATATGTGCCAATGGATTCTCTTGGCAAGCCGTAGCTAATTAGACGATTCACGTTCTGCTCAATAAGAACAATTCTTGGTACAAGAAATAAAATCCTAAATTCTTGGTTTGGTTTGTTATAACTTTCAGATTTGGGAGATACTGCAACGTCATTGCTATCATTTATTTCTGCCAATCTCCGTGCGCATTCAAAGGCAATTTCAGTTTTTCCAGTTCCAGTACTATAGATTATTGAACCCTTAAAATTATTATTTAACCATGCATTGACCGCCATCTGTTGATCATCCTTGAGTTCAAAAGGGAATTTGAGATTTAGGATCGCAGTCAATACTCTAAATTCGGATTTATCTTCTAAATTCTTTACTACTGCATTCCATGTTAGGTCTAATTCATAAAAGATTGATCTACAAGGTCTCTTTTACGGTGTAAAATTTATGAGAACTCACTGGGCAATTTATTCTTGATAAGATAATGACAAAGACACAATTGGAGAGCTTGCTAATAGCTATTACTCTCCTTGTGCATTGTATATCTAATAAATAAAATTAAATAAAATAAAATGAAATATTGACCTGTTTTTCATTCTTGTAGACATTATGCTTTAGGTTGATTAGTCAAATCTTTCCTACAACACATTATTTGATAATTGAAATT
>JBHENS010000103.1:0-3180 GCA_046261955.1 Nitrososphaeraceae archaeon
GCTATATATTATGCTATGAGTAACATATCGAGTAACATATCAGTATTAGGTTAACTTGAAGATGGCTCTTGTATTTTCTTTGATTTTTTCCAATAAATCGTCTTTTTCATTATCATAAGGAATTATTCTTCCCACTATATTTACAGGAGAATAAGCCAGTATTTGTCCATCTTTACTGATCGGAGTCGGTCCGTAAAATAGACATAATGCATTGCCTTCTGGCCAGTATGCAACGTCCAAAAAATTTACCTCTCTTTTAGCCTCTTCCTCCTCTGCCATAATTTGAGTTTTTTCACTATACAGCTCATCACCCCATCGAGTGATGCCAACTTGGATGGGTAAATTTTCAACTATTGCCTGAACAGTCCTCGGAGAACGTGAATCATCCAGCTCTATTGAAACTTCTCTGTCTATATCTGGAAATAACACTTTGATCTGTTTTTTCATACTATCAACTCAGTACAACATAAAGTGTATTAAATTCTCTTGCGATCAATTATCTTTGAGCGATGCCACGGTCTGGTTCTAACTTTCTGATTACAATCCTTACAACGCAAAATCTGTTTTGGGTACTTCAATTCACAGGTGGAACAATAATTAAAAAAGTTATAGTCAATTCTGCTAGGTATAAGTTTTGTCTGACTTTTATCAACGGACTTTACTCTACTTGGTGATAAAACTTTTTCATCTTGACATGATTCAACAACAGTATCGTAAAAAATGGCTCCCGTTAATTTGCAGTTGGCTTCAACTATCTCAGATAGTTGCTTACTCTTATCGGATACCATTTAATCACTTCCTAAAATAAAAAGAGAAAAAATAATTTATGAGTAGTCGAACGAACTACTCAACCTTTATTTCTGTGGATTTTGACTTTATAGGTTTTTTGAACTGTATCTTTAGTTCTAATACTCCGTTTATGTAGCTGGCCTTTGTAGAATCAGCGTCTAATTCATTATCTACTGGTAGCTCTGTATGATATTTCTTGGTCCCTTTTTCAGCATGTATTGTTACCAAACCTTCTTCCATTGTTACCTTTACATCTTCTTTTGTTATACCAGGCATCTCTGCTGTTATTACCAGTGTGTTCTCTTTTTCATTAATTGAGCTATCTACAAGTGGTTGGCGGATTGCACTTTGTTCTATCAATCCTTTCTGAGAAGGCCTGACATTGCCAAATTCTCGTATGTGAGGTTTACCCTCAGGTCCTACAGTGATTTGATATCCATAAAAGTAAGGCTGTGTCTGTGAACCGGTAGTACCAGATTCAGTTACTGTTTTGAATATTCTGTTCAGCATATCTTCTGCGTCTGAAAATTCCCTATCTATCTGTTCAAAAAATCTATCTCTAAATCCCCATGGATCTTTCCACAATTTTGCATATCACCTGACATTATGTAATGTATGTTACAATATATATATTTTTCTTTATATATAAAATACACATGACTTTATGATTTTTTTCCTCTTCTAATTCCCAGCACAGTCAAAAATGACATAGTTATATCAGGTTTAAATGATCGGTAATTTTTTCCAGTCATTGCACCAATATTGAGAAAGATTTGAAAGAGGCATCTGAAAACGAAAATATTGATTGGATAGTAGTAATCAGCTATGGACCCTTTTATACGTCACCATCAGCGCATCCAGCGAAAAAATGACATAAGGAACATCCACCATCCACTGTTTGATACATATGGCGTTGACCTGGTATTACAGGGACACAATCACAATTATCAGAGAACATATCCAATCACATTTAACGTTGCTAAGACATCAAACCCTACTATAACAAATACATTTGCCACAGGATATGAGGGTAATAAAGATGGCATAGTCTATGCAGTTGTTGGGACAGCTGGAGAAGGTTTCCATCCACTCGAAGGTCGACAATCTTATATGGCCACACAAGTTGAAAGTAAGTTTGGATATATGGATATAGAAATTAGTAACGGTAATCCTCACACTAAACTGACTGGAACTTTTTATGAGAACAAAGGTAGCAGCATCCAGGACTCTTTTACGATTGAAAAAGAAATCAAAAACAAGATAGCCGGATAGTTCGAAGTTCGAGAAACTATGGTTGAATTTCAGAATAATTATAGTAGGTCCAGTCGACCCTTCGATTTTTGAAGATGTATTCTGAAGATGTCTTCGGGACTTCTATTAGAGAGGCCCTATTGCCGTGGGCAATAAGGTACCAATAGCAGTTGTGATAATCCAAATGATAACTGCCACAATCAAGGCTTTTAGCCAACCCATTCTATAGATAGATTTTAGGGCCAATAACCAGGCTATTCCCCCTAAAACTGCAGAAAGAAAGCCATTTCCCAGTAGAATGTACGAGATACCATATACTATCGAACCTATAATTGCAGTAAATATGGCTAACTTTATGCCTCTTCTCTGTCCTAATAAGAAGGTAATTAGATAAATTACCACCGTAGAAATTAACAATCCGACAAGGAAACGAATGATCGAAGTGGAGTCAAGATTCTCGAATGCCATTTGATATCAAAGTGTATAATATAACTTGAATAAAAGATTTGATTCTCTGAACCGATTAATACTTTGTAAGCCAATTAAGGGTATGAACAAGTCTAAATCAGGGATAGTTAATATTTTGGACATAGACACAGGAATTCCTCGTGATAATTTAAAAAAGATAGCCAATATCTTGAATGACGATCTGGCAGATGAATATGTGCTTTTAACAAAAACAAGAAATTACCATTGGAATGTAGAGGATCCACGATTCAATGATCTCCACAGGTTTTTTGAAGAACAGTATGAATTGTTATCTGCTTCAATTGATGAAATCGCCGAAAGAGTAAGAGCTGTTGGTGGCAA
Organism: Nitrososphaeraceae archaeon; assembly: GCA_046261955.1. GTDB lineage: Archaea > Thermoproteota > Nitrososphaeria > Nitrososphaerales > Nitrososphaeraceae > TA-21. Next base: position 2,851 of record JBHENS010000103.1, read on the forward strand.
GACTAGGGCCACATTAAAAGAATTCATAAATTCTTCCCAAATCGGAGAAGATGTCAGTTCATATCCTGATGCAGATACTATGTTAGGGAACCTATTATCAGACCATGAGACCATAATCAAGACCCTTAGAAAAAATATCAAGGAGTGTCAAGACTTAAACGATGAAGGTACCGCTAACTTTCTTACGGATAAAATGGAAGAACATGAGAAAATGGCCTGGATGTTGAGATCTTTCATAGTCTAGGACACTTCTTGTCGCTAATGCTGGTCTGAATTTCGATCTAAATTCAAGTGCTTCCGCTTCACCATTCCTTTTGTTTAACTTAACCT
>JBHENS010000104.1:0-3163 GCA_046261955.1 Nitrososphaeraceae archaeon
CAATACATTAAGCCAGGCCCATATTCAGCATCCAATAGTAGAAATATATGATTCTATAGAAGCACAACTTACTTCTGTCGACAGTAATCATAATACTTTGCTTTTTAATTCTTTGAATGAGCTATCAAAGAATGCATACAATTTGGACGTGACTCTATTTATGGAAAAGACCAATGAAGTCAATCAGATACTAAACAAGGCAATTGATCTCATTGTCCCGTGGATAACAGTACTTTGACTCTAATTGCAGCATCCTGGCTACTTGATGCCACAATTGCAGAGTATGAGGAAGGTGTTAGGAATGGAAATGTAATACTAGTTATTGAATACCAGGACGCGATCGGGTTCATTTCAAGATCAGAGGCCTTGCTTAATGACACCATTCCAACGCTTAGTCAATCAATGAAAATTTCAGCAGAGGAAGCCAAAAAGTTATACGCAGAATTGAATTCAAAAGTTCAATCTAAGGCCGATATAAAAGATATCCAGATTTCAACCAACGAGATCAAGCAAAAAATATCTAACGTGACTGGATTCTAGTATCCGTACAGAAGGAAATACCCAAATAGGTTAGGAAGGTTCAAACCATAGTAACAAACGGGTTTACTACATGGTTTAACAATCAAAAAGATAGTACTATTTTTGCAATAGTTGGAATAGGAGAAGTAAATTTCCATTCTTTCGACGAACAGGTCCCATTTATGGGTACTCAATTTGCCAACAAATGAGTTTTGAATACAGACGTCAGTAATGGGAATGTTCACTGTAAAACTAACTGGAACTTGTCAGGATACAGAGCTGAGCAAATTGTAGACCATTTTACAATTCAAAAAGAAATAAAAAATAAGAGTACTGGAGCAAAGCAGTTTGCACTTAAAGAAACAGCCTATTAATAAAATGATTTTTTATTTTTTAGCTTTATCTAATCTTTCTGAAACATCTTGCCAGTTTATTAGATTCCACCAGGCAGAGACATAATCAGGTCTCTTGTTCTGATATTTGAGATAATAAGCATGTTCCCATACATCACATCCTAAAAGTGGTATCAAACCTTCTGTTCGTGGACTAGTCTGATTCGACATTGATTTATACTCAACTTTCTTTGTTGATGGATTATATACAAGCCATCCCCATCCACTGCCTTGAATCAGCACAGTAGTAGAGGCGAATTTCTCTTTAAAGGCAGCAAAGCTTCCAAATGATTCGTTAATTGCATCTGCAATAGAGCCGCTTGGTTCACCGCCACCGTTTGATTTCATATTCTGCCAAAATATTCGATGATTATCAAATCCTCCTCCGTTAAAATTGATAGCACTTTTTTGATCCGCTGGCACTTGATCAAGATTAGATAATATTTCTACAATATCCTTTCCCTGTATTTCTGGTGGACATTTTTCAAGAGCTGCATTGAGCTTGTCTGTATAAGTTTGATGATGTTTAGTATGATGTATTTCCATTGTTTTTGCGTCGATATGTGGTTCTAATGCATCGTAACTATATGGTAACGAAGGTAATTCATATTTTCCCATATGTTTATTTTTCTTCGTAATTATTAACTTTTACGTTAAAAAATATTCAGACTATCGGAAAAACTAGTCAAAAAATCTAAAATCTCAAAGAATTTTTACACCTTGTCAATATTCATATTATCAATTGACATTGGTATGTTAAGTTGCTATATTCACTAACTTAATTTTTTTCCACTTATCTATAACTGGGTTCTATTCACCGGCGTCTTCTTCTGCATCCCCTTCTGCATCCCCTTCTGCATCACCTTCTGATTCTAATTCTGAAGGTGGAGGAGGAGGTAGTGGTTCATCTTCTGATTGATTTGTTTCGGCAAGGGATCTGCTAAGAGAAGCAAACGAGCTTTCATTTTCAAAGAATGGCGTGTCTTCATCGGATTCATCTGATATTGAAGAATTTGACAACGAACTATTTGACAGGGAATCACTTGGTAATGTGATATTTGACTGTGAAGATGACACTATAGCAAATGATGGAATCAAAATAAGGGCAATAGCAATTGATATGATGAAATAACTCATTCTCATATCCTTCATTAATAAATCACTAGTAATACGCAATGTTGCAAATATAAAGTAGCCTGTTCGAAACTCTATTTGGCTTTATAAGCATTTATGAGTAAGAACTCAAAAGTCTCATCCCTATTGGTTAGAGCTATCTTGAAAATCACTTCATAATCTTTAATGTTTATGAAGTATATACTATGTTTTTATAATGCGCATAAATAAGTAATGATGTGAGCATTGAACTATTCCAAGAGTCGTTTAAAAGCGAATTTACAAGAAAAACTTACAACTTTTATTTAAAAAAATACGGGTTACACAAGTTATCGATCACAGATCCAAAGTTAGTGGAAACTCAGGTTATTGAATTTATTTTACAAATGAAAAAAAAAGGAAAACAATCCACCGCAATTGAAAATTATGTAAAGGCCGTAATTTCATATTATAAAATAAATGATGTTATTCTCAATACTAAAAAGATAAGCAGGTTCATGCCGGAGCGCAGGAGAATGAAAAAAGACAGGGCTTATACTCATTCTGAAATCTCTAGAATGCTAGAAATAGCGGATGAACGAATGAGGGCTGTTATTCTGCTGTTATCTAGTAGCGGAATACGTATTGGCGCAATTCATTCTATTAGATTACGAAGTTTAAAAGAGAACAGGATTACGGTCTATGAAAATTTTAATGAAGAATATCTGACTTTTATAACTCCTGAATGTAAAAAGGTGATTGATAATTATCTTGATATGCGTTCGCGTTATGGTGAAAAAATAACAGACAACTCGTTTTTAATTAGAGAACAATTTGATATTCGAGATAGATTCCAGATCAAGAAACCAAAACAGGTAACGCGAGATGCTATACGATGGATGATAATCGATATTGCTAAAAGATGTGGAGTAAGAGGTACAGAAGTTCCGATTGCTCACGGATTTAGAAAATTCTTTACGACCCAACTTATTCAAAGTAAAATAAATCCAGAAATTCGAGAAATGTTATTAGGCCATAAAATCGGTCTAGCATCTGCGTATTACCGACCTACTGAGGATGAAATGTATGCAGAATATGAAAAGGCACTGGATAGTTTAACAATAAATGAAGAGAATAGATTGAGAAGAAAGATAGAACAA
>JBHENS010000105.1:0-3027 GCA_046261955.1 Nitrososphaeraceae archaeon
GGGTGATGAAAAAATATCTCCATTGATCTGAAGCTTCCAGATAATTCTGCCATCATTTTTATCCAGTGAATAAACAAAATTTTCTTCTGAAATATCGTTATTTACCCAGGAACTAAAAGTTGCACATATTATCATACCATCCAAGATTAACGGAGATGAGACAATCGGACTTCCAATGTTTTGATGCCATCTTATTTCTCTTCTTAGCATATCCAAGCAGAATATGCGTCCGGTCAATGTGGCAATGTATAAAAAACCTCCTTCGTAAACTGGAGACGATTCTTAATGCTTCTTTCATCATAACCTCTAAAAGTCTCGTATTTCTTATCATTCGTTCCCCAACTTGCTCTCCTTCTGTTGTTAATTTCATAACAGAGTTACCTTTCGAATATTCGACAAGATTTGCGTCATTTAGTTTGTGAAGCATTTGAACAACTGAAGGTTGTCTAACATTCAAAATCTTGGCAATAGAACTTACTTTTACTTTTTCCTTTCGTTCGCGAATATGCCAGATAGCTTTTAGGTACATTTCAATGTGTTCAGATTCAGCTGTTCCCAGATATAGCTCTTCATCAGAATTCATGCTTACAGTCCCTAACATTTGACATGATCTTAATCACAATATAATTATTAAGGTTCCGTTCTATAACCTTTATAATTTACTTTTATTCATAATCAAAATCTAAATTTTAACAATTATGTTCCTAAAAATAGATATTATTAGAGTCATAACTTCTCCCCATCCTTAAGATTGGCCATAGATTTTCTAGAAGATTCAACCAACTTCTTTCTGCGCGGCTGAATAATTAGGATATAAAGAGATCCTACAAGATACACTGACAAGAGTATTATCTGGGCAACCGTTGTTTCTAGTGTAGGGTGAATCCCAGTCATCGTTGCCAAGTTAATTTCTAGGCGCGGTATGATTCCAAACATGTGTGTTGTTGAAATATAACCAATCTCTTGAAACTCTCTAATGGCGTTACCTATGAATGCAATGGACATGTAAGCTCCAATTCCCATTGTCAAACCAAATAAAACACGCAGTGGTAGCTTCTTCCCTATTTTTCTAATAATAAATACAACGCTTATTATCACTGCCAATCCCAAGACAAGTCCCAGGAGTACAAAGGTTTCCATATTTTTTGCAAATGACAACATGGCCTGGTAAAACAATACAGTTTCAAATCCCTCTCTATAAACTGTAAAAAATGATAACATTGCGAAGACCATAACACTGCCGGTCGTTGTTGCCTGCCATACTTTTGCCTTTACAAATTCTATCCATTTTTTTGTTTCAACTTTATTTAATATCCAGAAGCTTACCCAGAATAATACTGCAACAGCAGAAATTCCTGCAATTGCTTCAATCAATTCCCTACTTGCTCCGGATATCTCAATAACGAATTGGGCAATATACCATGTAATGACTGTTGCAATAATAGAGATCACAATTCCGAGGTAAACGTGTTTCTTATAATGTGAATTTCGTGATGCATCAAGATAGGTGAGGATAGCACCGATTATCAGTGCAGATTCAAGTCCTTCTCGGAATATAATTGAGAATGATGTAGTAAATGCTAGCGAAGGAGCTATTGAACCAGTACCCGTAACTAATCGCTCAGATTCATCCAAGCCATTTCTAATTTCTATAATCTTAGCCTCAACTCTGTCGTATGGTTGATGTTGTTGAATCAGATTCCTTAATTCCGCAAACTTTATTTCCATATCAAGAGTAAAGTCAGGATTTATTGGTCTAAGTGGAAGTTCTATCCCTTCATAACTGTCTAGGTAAGCTGATCTAGCTGTAAGAAATGCCTCATCGTATTTTTCTCCCTTATACTGTTGTAGGAGATCAACCAACTTAATCCTTATGTCATCTATATCGATTCTTACCCCGCTCCTCTCTGGTTCTGTACTCTCACCAAATTCTCTTTTTTCTCCAGAGTATGTTCCAAAGCCTTTACCTAGCCCAGATATATCACTTAAATTGCTTAGTTGTGTATTCCCTGCTACAGGAGCTGAAAATTCTGAGGTATCATTAAGACTTAGATTTTCATAATTTACATTTAGTAGACTTGCAGCATGTGAGAGATTGTTAGTGATATTGGCTAAAAGAACTATTGCCTGTGATTGTTGCTTGTTTCTTAGTAATTCGCGAAGCTCTTCTCTGATCATTAATTCTAAACTGATCATAAGTTCTGGATCAACTTTTTCAAGTGGCGCTTCGATATATTCGAAATTGTCCAGGTATGCAGTAGTTGCATATTTTTCGGCAAAAGAATAATCCGAATTATTCTTCACTATCCCATCGATTTTTGTTAATAAATTCTTTATATTTCCAAAGTAAATTCTTAAAGAATCATCCGATTGAACGGTGGACTCATTATCATTTAGATTTAAATGGATATCCGATATGAGTTTTGAGATGCTTTCAGCGTCAGTTTTAGAAGACAAGGAATTCCTCAGATCCTCAAAAAAGGACTCAAATTCCAGTTGTTTCGAATCACTGAATGAATTAGAAATATTCGTGTATAATTTCTGCGAAATATCTACCATCCCTATTGCATTTTCATAATTCGCTTGATTAGAAGGATTTTCAGTGTTGCCATAGTCAGATAATTGGTAATATTTTGAAGTATCATTCAGTAGTACTATAATAGTTGATGCTATGACTGAATAGTAATCCGAATTATTTGGATCGAGTATACCTGAATTAATATTATTCAAAATATTGGTTATTTCACCTAAATTGGTTTCTATTTCAGATGATTGAGAAGTGGATTTCACCATTATTGGTAAATCAATCAATAATGATTCTAATCTATCAGCTGATACCCGATCTATTTCTACAAGTTTATCCTTAATTGAAGGAAAAATTGTTGAATGGGAGATATACGCATGTTCAAAGGCTCTTGTGTTGTCTCCTTTTGTCAAACTTGCCTGAACTAAATTTATTTGTTCTGAAATTCTTTGTAGATTAACGGTTAACAAGATTAAGTCATTGGAACTAAGTTCGATATACTG
>JBHENS010000106.1:0-2802 GCA_046261955.1 Nitrososphaeraceae archaeon
GAATTATAGTATGACAGGTACTGAAAAATTTGTAAATTCTGGTTGGATCTGGCCTGAGGGAATGGCTCCACCGGATCTAGCACCGATAAATAGTTTCACGGTTACTTTTGGAAAACCTGGAACATATGATTATGTATGTGTAATACATCCTTGGATGAATACAGTTGTTACTGTTACATAGAAAAAGCTCATCTTTCACTTTTTTGATTAAACTCAAATTTGTTTTGACCTGAATCTTGGGTCTTCAGCAGAGGGGCAATCCCATTGTCAAAAATACAGGTAGAAATGAAGGAACGCCACATTTGATAATTTTATAGTTCAGAAATAATATGAATGACGAAATATTGTGGTATGAATTATATTAGTTTTGTGCAACTAAATAATTATAATGTCAAAAATGACAAATGATGAGATAAGAGATTTTCTCTTGAAGGGAACCTATACGGTAAATTGGGAACCATTAACAAAGATGGGACGCCTCATGTGGTTCCGATATGGTATACAGTGGACGAGCAGAATAATATTATTTTTAATACTGGTGGTGAATCAGTAAAGGCGAAAAATATTAGACGAGACAATCGAGTCCGTTTGTGTGTTGATGATCAGACTCCTCTTTTCTCATTTGTTATTATAGATGGTATAGCTCAAATTGAAAGAAATGAATCAAGCGAGAATTACAAATGGGCCAAGATTATTGCAGCAAGATATATGGGTGATGATAAGTCAGAAGCATACGGTAGGCGAAATAGTGGAGAAGGAGAAGTATTAATAAAAATCAAGCCAATTAGAACTATTGGTCAAATAGATATTGCTGAATGGTAACTGATTTGTTTGACTTTTCATGAATGGATTTGAATGGGGTAGATGCATGGAATGACTTTATCGGATTACCCCAGACTACGATGATAACCAGGTACGAGATACTAACTTAGATATATTCAATTAATTAACTGATTCATAGATGTTTGGGAATAGAAATAAGAAATCAAAATGGAAGATTGAATATGAAGACGCGATTTACAAGATTTATGACTGGAACGGAAATCTAACTGCCTATTTCTTTCCAAATTACGAATTGGAAGAAACCACAGAGGACGAAGACGAAATTATTGAGAAACTTAACCAATCGCATCAAAGTGTTCCAGGAGGTAATATTCTTCTTCCCATGGTAAAATTGAACTTACTTGATAAAGAAGAAGGAATAGACTTGGATTATGCTATTGCAGCCCTACAACAAAGTCTTCAACAAGTCAAAGTATGGAAGCAATGGTTACTACAGAATGGTAGTCAATATGAGATAAATGGAAATGCGATTTTTACTTCAAGAGAGGACAGGGAGATGCTTTCAATTGGTCTTAGAATAAAAAGAGACATAATACTTGGAGAAAAAGAAATACTTAATACGTTAATGCTATTACTGGACGAGTTGCATGAAGTTGGGCTATTGTAGAAAAAATTTATTCTATTTCCAAGTAGCTAATCTACCTATGCGGATTTAGAAGTTTCTAGTTTTTTTATAAAGAGAACTCTTCTTACAGGAATATGACAACAGAAATTAAAATCATTTTTGGCTCATTGATAATAAATGCTCATTCAATTTTTCCCAAAAATGACCGCAACTAAGATGACGCTTAGGATTCCTATGGTTATCTCAAAGATTAGACGTCTGAATACAACGGGATTCAATTTCTATTCTCCTTATTCACCTTACAGTTAATACCGGCCAATTCGCAAGCCTTACCATATCGGAAGTAACACTGCCTAATACAAAACCGCTTTAGCTACCTCAATTGGATTAGACTATTGCATTATCTTGAATATTGGTAGATCAATGTAGATAACAATACATCTTTATTGAGCATAATAGTACTATATTTAGAACATTTTTGGAAAAAAATAAGTGCGATAAGTGTAACTTAACAATTCACCCTAATTTCATAGGTAATCATAAATGCGATCATCAAAATTGTCCGATTTGTAAAATCCCGATTACTTCTTCAGAATATTGGGTTCACATAAGATCACATCCGGGGCATGAAAATGATAGTCCACCATTACCAAAAAGAAATATGTTTGAGAATAGGAAAAATGAAAACAATTCCCGTTATGGCAATTATCAAAGAAACTAGTCAAGAATTATCTTATTTTCTAAAGCAGCCAAAGTAAATCCGTGCCCGTCGGTACTCACGACGCTATCGGTTCTAAAATATGTGTAAATAGGAATGAACTGGAATGTTTTAAATTATTCCTTTTCAAGACTTAGAAATAGAATTTGTTTATTATAAGGCGTCGCCGAGAGAGTGTTTCGTGACAGTTTGGAGATTTTGATTTAGAACTCTTTGTTCTCCGGAATGATAGCTAAGAGTCTCTTATGATATAAAAAATTTATAATAAATATCAAATAACATGATTTAAATTAGATTATTTCTAAACAAAATAATGTTTAATTATAAAAGGTTACTGCTAGTGGGAATGATCTTTATGACAGTAGCTATATATACTCCAGTCACATACGCAGATAAAAGAGAGTGTAAAGACTCGACAAAGGAAGTCAAATATAATTCTGAAGATCATGATGATAACATAGAATCAGAAAAGGCCTTCAAGAAATCTCTAAAGCAAGATTCGCTCTGTGAATTCACAGAAAAACATGATAAAGAGGAACTAAAAGGAGAAGTCAAAATTGGGAGGAATACAAGAAGACAGAGGTATATCAAAGCTCTACCGAGGAACAAAAAGACTGCCAAAAAGAAAGCTTCAAATCTCCTGATGAAGGAGGTAAAGCCCTGCAGGGATATGAAG
>JBHENS010000107.1:0-2380 GCA_046261955.1 Nitrososphaeraceae archaeon
GCTTTATCCTTCTATTTATTTTGGTTTGCGGCCATAATGTAGATCTTGCTATATCTTGCGATAAATTTTGTCATAAGCAAGGATGCTAATCATCCCAATAATTGAGGTGTAAACCGCTATCTATTGATTTTCATTTACGTTATTTCTTATTTTATTAGCTCGTTCTGCCGAAATTGTTTGGCCTCTGCCTTCATAATTTTGAAATAAAGGATATTTCCATCAAACCTATCTACTAGTTTCTTTGGCATCAAGTATTTACTCTCGTTAATCAGACCTTTTTTTGTAATTATAATGTCATCATTTATTTGTTCGACTTTACCTAAATCGCACTTATCTATTCCGATAGCCCTTTTATTTAGGACTTCTTGCCATCTTATGTTTTGGTTCATAATCTTAGATCCATAGTATTTCTTATATTGGTTGCAAGACTTTGTCTTCAAATTTCGGTTGATAGATGCTCATTTAAATAAATATTGTCAAATTTAGATTCAAGAATTTCTATGATCTGGTGCTATGTTGAAGTTTGATTCCAAGCCAAGAAAATCAGCAAGAATTAATTAAAATACCTTTTCATATATAGTGGTAGCAGATGAAAGAACTTCGAATAAAATTGTCCCAAAAAGATGAAGAAAATGTTAACAAGCTTATGGAGAAATATGGATATAAATCTGTAGAAGACCTATTCAGATTCCTCGTAACCATATTTGCCCAGAATTATGTAGAGTTTCTGTGGGGTATCAATGAAACTGAAAAAAATGCAAAGGATGAATTTTATAAAAGGTACTGAAAAAATACTACAAAAGTACGGTTCAATCCATTATCTTTACGAAAAAATATGCCATCCAGAATTTATTGATTGAATTACGAAACATGAGATATTAGAAAAACAGTCAGCCTTAAAGACATAACAGGAAGTAACGGCCGATTAAATTACTGGGTTTAAACATTCAAAAAAGACTCACATTTCATTCAATAGAATTTCAAAAAAATTTTATTTTTCGCTCATTTAATATTCAAAAAAAATTCAACGAAATTTTTGTCTCAGATTAAGACCCTTGTTATCTAACCGACACGTTTTTTAATACAAACTCGCAATTACTACAAACGTCTAAAATGACGTTGGTCAATAAAACGTGGTTAAAGCAGGAAGTTACGAGATTATTTATATCTGGCGAGTCCTAAGATAATATATCTATACAACTTAACATTAGTGTAGGCACCGTAAATAACTATGTAAATGAAATCATGAAGTCTGATGACACTATTGAATTGCAACGACAAATTGCGATTATTTCAAAGAAGAGACTGGAGTGAGTATTCAGCAACTTGCTGTTAATATGAGGTGGAAGAATCGGATAAAACAGATTGCTTTAGACGATAAGAAAATAGAAAAATTTCTTAACATGATGGATATGTTAGGTAACAAACACAAGATACCACTTACTGCGTTTGCAAATCATCTCTTTTCCGTAATTGAAATTACGCTACGAGAAAATATCGAGCCTCACAAATTGGAAGAAGTAATAAAATCAAAGATTAATGAATTACGAGAAATAAACGACCAGATCGAAACTAGTAAAAAGTTGCTAGAAGAAACCAAGACTAATGTGGAAGAAAAGCAGAATAGACTAAAAATCAAACAAAAAGATCTGGATCAATTTCGCCAAATAAGTAACCTTCTTGAGATATACGAGTATCCTGAATTTTCAACAGAGTACGGTAATGTAGCTCGTGCCATGATCGATATCAAGGAGCTGGGATATGACCCCAAGATTATCGTTTCTAAATATGATGAATTTAATAGCTTGACAAAAGCCAGCGAAAAATTAAAAAAAGATATGGGAGAATTAGAGGTGGTTTTACGGAGTTATAGGCGTAAGTCAGATGAAGAAAAGGTCAAATGGAAGGACCATGGGATTGCTTTTGAGATTTTTACTCGTTTAGTAAGAGATGGACTTAAAAATGAAGATATATTTATGGTAGCACACATACTCAATAATGATTTTTCACCGAGCAAAATAAAAAAACTAATAGAGGACATTCGTACCTATGGCAGCATCCGTGCAGCTAAATCGAAGTTAAAAAGAGGATATGAAGAGGACGATGAATTCTCCTTTGAAAGCCCCTAGCGATAAAAATTAACCTATAATCTTTTTTGGTGAGTGCGCAGGTATCCTAGCAAAGGTTGGTCATGATGCTAGATATCAACATTCCAAGTTGAATCTTTATATTTACAACGATATTCAAATTTTACGGGCTCGTAGCGCAGGTCATTAAAGCAAAAAATGAGCGCAAAATGGATAGCGCGGACGCCCCCTAAGCGTCAGGTCGAGGGTTCAAATCCCTCCGGGCCCGTTCCGATATCAGTGCTTTTATGCGG
>JBHENS010000107.1:2512-2776 GCA_046261955.1 Nitrososphaeraceae archaeon
TATGACAAGAGATAGGTATCAGACAAGAGTAGCAAGATTTCAACATTGATAGAACAAAGGGAAGTTACCGATGAAACGTTTCTGTCTGACGTATTAAAAGAGACAAGAAATAAAAAGGCCAGAACGGCGCTAGTCAAGAATAAAGTAAGACAGATTATAGAGGAAAAGGCCCATCTTAATCCAGTGTATTATGAAAAAATGAGGGAAAGACTAGAGGCCATAATACGGGAGGAACGTGAAGAGAGAAGTGAGGATGCTGATTAC
>JBHENS010000108.1:0-2590 GCA_046261955.1 Nitrososphaeraceae archaeon
CTGTTGCCCAAATTATTCGACAGGGTAAAGAATTCTGTTGTACAGATTACTGTGTCCAATGAAGATCCTCGTTCTTCCGCATTGGGTTCAGGTTTTATTTTTGACACATCTGGTCATATTATTACAAATGATCATGTAGTTCGTAATAGGTCCTATAATGATACTAATACAAATGATACTAATACAAATGATACTAATACAAATGATACTAATACAAATAATGTTACTGTCACTTTTCTTGATGAAAGATCCTTCAAGGCAAAAATTGTAGGTAGCGACCCCTTTTCTGATCTTGCTGTTTTACAAATTGAAGATCCGAAAAATCAATCAATGATTCCTCTGGTCCTCAGTAATTCTTCAGATGTAAAAATTGGAGAACATGTAATTGCCATAGGTAACCCATTTGGACTTTCTGGTTCTATGACAGAGGGAATAGTTAGCGGCCTAGGAAGAGTCATTCCATCGCAGAATCCAGAAGATCCGCAAGGTCCGGAATTAATGCCTGATGAAGAGAACCCACTAGTTCCGCCGACCTCATTTTCTATACCCGAGATAATTCAGACCGATGCGGCCATTAACCCAGGAAATTCTGGAGGACCATTGCTCAATTTGAGGGGTCAAGTGATCGGGATTAACAGCGCTATATTTTCATTAACTGGTGCATATACTGGTGTAGGGTTTGCCATACCGGCAAGCACTCTTCAAAGGGTGGTACCGGTTTTGATATCAGAACATTCCTACAAACATCCATGGATTGGAATCTCAGGAGTAGACGTCAATGAACAGATTGCCTCGGTTATGAAATTAAATACGACTAGAGGATTTCTTGTAATAGATACTAGTCCTGGAGGTCCAGCATCTAAGGCTGGAATCCAAGGTGGAGATAAAATGGTAGAAATTAATGGAAGGAAGACCAATTTGTTTGGAGATGTCATTGTAAAAATCGATAATCAAAATGTTTCCAAAATTGATAATATATTAGTATATCTGGAACAACAAAAGAAGGTTGGACAAAGTGTTAATTTGACTGTTATAAGAGATGGTAAACTCCAAACAACAAATGTTGTATTGGCTGAAAGACCGGCACAACTGAATATAGAACCTTTATGGTTGGGCATTGATGGCATTGATATGGATGCGGATATTGCTTCAAAACTGATGGTTAATCAGAGTACTGGGATTCTAGTAGTGGGAATTATTTCAGATGGACCTGCAGACAAGGCTGGTCTTGAGGGTGGCTATAGGATCACAGATATCAATGGAACTCAAATAGAATTGGGTGGAGATATCATTATTACTGCAGATAAGCAACCCATAGAAAATTTGAGGGATATGTCAACATATATTTCAAATAATAAAATTGAGGGTGACACAATCAGTCTTGGTATCCTTAGAGATGGTAAGCCGCAGGAAATTGAAGTTACACTAGAAACAAGGCCAATGGATCAAAAATAATAATGAAAAGAAGTGCAACTCCATGTTCATGGGATATGGACATGGACACTAATCAGAATTAGTGAATTCTTTAAAGCCGTTCTTAAAGTCTGCGTTTGTTTTCTGTAAGAGTTTGATGAATTTATTGTCTTTAGCAAGAATCTCCTTCATATTGCTTTCTAGCTCATAATATGCAACATCTGAGTCACCGGATTCCGATCTTGGACTAAGAGAGAGAATATTTGAATCAGAGTACAGAGTCATAATCCTAAATGCCAGTAGTTTTGCATTTAATTCTAGTTCAAACTTTAGATGGTTCATCAGTTTGTTTTTAAGTTCCTCATTAGAGTTCTGTGTGTCTTCCAACCAGTTCAGAGTAATCCTGGAACACTGTCTTAGATATTGAGTTATGTGTGAATAAAATCGTGCGGTACTTGCAGATATTGTATCTACTTCAAAATACTGATACAAAAGAGCCAAGAGAATTTGGTCATTGCTATACTTTTTTAAAAGACTTGGAGGATAGGTTCTGGTTTCAGAGAGTACATAAAATAGCCCAGCACTGGTCAATTGGTATTTTCTCGTCCCTCTCAATATCAGTCCCTTTTTTTCAGAAAGAAGTTTGAGTCCCAGTAATCTTGAAATTGCTGATGTATCGCCGATTTGCTCCTTGTCTCTTAATTTCAGGTATGATCCTATTTGCGCTGAAAGATCGACACCGTTTATAACTTTAAATAGAATTGACTTTTCTTCGCTTCCTACTTCTTTTCTTTCATAATCATATAATATGGAGAGATAATTAGAGTAATCCATTTTTGATCGTTCAGTATTAGAATAACTAAATTAATTAAATTTAAATTGTTCATTTCATGATGGAATGGGGATTGAAAAATAGCAACTTTTCATGTGAACTAGGTCTTAAACAAGTTTTTCCCCATAAGAAATACTACATTTAAAAAGTACTCTCTTTGTCTAAGTCGTAGGGGCCATCGTCTAGCTTGGTCAAGGATACCAACTCAGTTGATTTAATATCATTTCTTTGAGGTATTGGCCTGGGGCGCTGGCGGTCGTGGGTTCAAATCCCACTGGCCCCAAATCAATCTTGTCCCTTTATTTAGTCCCACGTTGTAGAGAGATAGTAAATATGCAGACGTCA
>JBHENS010000109.1:0-2368 GCA_046261955.1 Nitrososphaeraceae archaeon
TAAAGCCACTTTCATTTACAGAGTATAGGACCACCGCGGCACGTCGAATATCCGCAGGATGAGGATGTTCTTTATTTATTACTGCCTTTGACATTAATTCTGCTATTTTTTTGGATTCTTTTTCGGTTAACGTTCTCTGCGCCATTAATAGATATTAAGCACCTTATTTTTAAATAATTTTCTTTTCTTTTGCTGTCTCTATTACTTTCAAATATTATTCATTTTATTCTCCTTCATTCCACTGCACTAAATGTCTCGATCTCGATTTGATTACATCTTTGTGTTTGTCACAATAATAATACGTACCGCTTGTTGTTAGGTACTTTTCACTTCTGGTATTTTCATTAATAACGGCTATCCTTTTAGCATTATCATAACAGCTAACATGACTGCATTTTAGGGTCATTTCTTATCTCTTACCTTCTTCCAATCTTATTCTTATAAACATCCAAACAGGTATAACTAAGAGAACAAACAAGTACTGTGTTTGACCATTACTATAATCCCAAAATGCAACTATTAATATAATTAGTACCCAGCTTAATACAATGAGAGTTATACATAACTTTGTATTGTAGTCTTCAAACATAATCATTTCTTATTATTCTTCTCCATAGGTGCTAATAGTATGTTATTATCCCTAGCTGTTTGTATAGCCTTAAGTTAAATGCCCCTTCAATTACTGTCACCTGGTCGTTAGCATATACATGAACGCTAATACGAACACCTTTGGCGGTTTCTTCTAACTTTAAAGAATGTGTTGCTGCTGTTGGAAACTCTCCTGGCATCATCTGTTTATTTACCAGGTTGCGTGTATTGCGTGTATCAAGTTTGTAGTAACGAAATAAAAAGAAATAGAATTTGAATGATTAGATAACACCCGCACTGTTACTGTATGCTCTTTTTCAATTTCGCATGGAGGACTGAATCCTGTATCGTATCCCGAATCTCTTGAATTTTCTTAATCGTGTTCTGTTCCTTCCTCGTTTTCTTCGGATTCTTATCGAGCCGAAGTATAAGTTTGGCTAACTCCTCAAGAGCCTGATCAATCATATCAGTGTCTACTTCTATAGTTTTTCTTGACATTTTATCTTATTGACCTTAGGACGAGGGTAAAAGAGCAGTGTTGGAGATGGTGCGCGCTGTCATCATTTACAGTACTAGAACTGTACCAATACTGATCTCTCTTTGCCAAGTCCATATTTGACTATGCAACGAATTTCAAAGATATCAGTATTTTCAAAGATTGTTACTGAAAATTAAACCTTTTTTAGATTCCGGTGAGCAACGAAACCAAAAGATCTTCTTCCCAAACAGGCTTAAAAGAAGGAACACTTATTGATAAAAGGCAAAATAAATAATTAGATAATCTGATGGGAGACAGAAAGGACTCTGCCTACGAAAAAATTCCTCCCATCAGTACCGGTCAGTACCGGTGAAGGGTAATATTCTATTAGACTTGACTCCTATTGATAATGATCAAAAACCTTTTGATTTCCATCTTTTGTTTGTGTATCCCAAATTGGAATTGCTGCGCAATCTTTACATTCTAAATAGACGTCTATGCTATTCTGCTTATTCAATACTTTATTTCGTTGCTTGGCGATTATCTTTCGCTTTCCGCATACACTGCATGTTGAGAAATTTCCTACGAGACTCATTTTTTTAAAATTCGATAGTTATTATATCGCACAGGCGATATAAAAATTTATCATAACAGACGGATAAAACAGCCATACTAAATTCACTCACTTCCAGTCAAACTTTTTAAATAATCGTCTCTATTCTTATCTATATCGTTTCTCAGTTTTTCAAAATCTTCATTTGATTTTGTTAGGTTTAATAATGAACAACTTGTCGATGTTTCACCTCCCCAAGATACTCCAGTACATGATATTTCGGGATCATCCTTGCCAACAATCCCATTATTAAGAAGATCAGTATAACTACTGCCGGCCTTCACATCACATCCATTATTAAGATCAGTATCATCAATGGTTTGCCCATGAACAATCTGTACAATGTTTAAACAAAGTGCTAATAAATAAATAGTCGATAGCCAGAATCTAAACCCCATTCTCTTACTCTCCGATTAAAGTCCTAAAGGAGCCTATTATTCATTACTGTTCTTTTTTATTTTCTTTTTTAGCACGTCTGTCTTGACCTTACTCAATATAGGATTCTTTGACATAGTATAATACCAGTAGCGTTACTAGCCATGAAAAAACCTTCTATACAGGCAGAAAAATGATTTGGATGCATTACCGATTTTAGTGTTCTGTAGACGGAATTCCCTAAGTTTTACTCCTGAGACATGTTGTCTCAGGATGAGCATCTGCGAAAGCCTTACAATCATTTTCTTTTATGA
>JBHENS010000110.1:0-301 GCA_046261955.1 Nitrososphaeraceae archaeon
CTTCAGAACCGGTAACGGAAATCATGCTTTTAAACTGTTACAAAAAAAATGATCTAAAAAGTATAAATTAAATATGCAGATGTTCGGCCGTCGGTACCCACGCCGCTATCGGTTCTAAAAAAGGATTCTAATATAGTTCTGAACCGCTAAGCTTTATAGTTTTCTCTTAAGTTCAGAGAAACTTCTTAATTAAGTCTATTAATCATGTCTATTAGGCCGGTTTTTATTTTGTCATCATCTGCTTGTGAGCTTAAAGTGCCTAATTCATGTCCCAAGCTGTTTATGTCGTCTGTTTGCTTTG
>JBHENS010000110.1:311-2084 GCA_046261955.1 Nitrososphaeraceae archaeon
GAGTAGAAGATGTTGTAAACAAATTCAATATACTGGATGACATGTTAAAACAAGTTTATTCAAAGGTAGATCCGCTTTTAGTAGTTTCTTTGATATTCGACAGAAATGCAAACAAAAAATACATCTACACTGTAGAGGCTATAATGAAACCCGGCTTGGACACTAAAGCTATCCGTGACAGGATCATTAACAAGACTGGAATGTCTCCTAGCTTCTATCTGACCGGCACTAAGATGATAGTTAGTCATACACTCGACTTGGATTTCTTGAAATGGATAAACGACCTAGAATATATTATAAGTATAAAAGACACCAAGTTCAGCGCAGGTGGATCCAGTGACTTCTAAATAGGATTGGTTTAAGGCTGTATGGTTGAGATTAAACAAATATTCTACTTTTTCTTGATATTCCCATTCTTGTTTTTATTATAGACAGTTTCTTTAATACATACCTTTAGATAGCTAGTTGACGTTATATTATTATGAATATTTGTATCTTATGTCAAAAATCTTACAATACATGCGACACTATTATGGAACAACGTTTGGTTGCTGACTCCGAATTTTGTAACATATGCTTTACTGAGTTTATGATAGAGGAATTCGATAGTAACGTCTTGTCAAATATTACAGGACAAACATCATTCTAATGCGTCGGGATAAATTCTGATAACGGTGCTAGTCCTTCGTCGATACCCGCGACACTATCATTCCTAAATTGAGGTTCAATACCTTTACAAACATCTGAGCTATAGGTTTTCCCTTTATAGCTATCCGATGCAATAGACGTGATCTCAACTGAATGTATCAAATCCGGACGATACTTCGGCAGAAAGACTGTCATTAATTTCACAAGCCATATCTTTTATCCCAACTGCCAACTGTCATTAGCCGTCGCAATAGGTTTTTTTGGCATTGGCATAGCTGGAAGAGCGTAGGAGTGTTAACTCATAAATTATTTGCTGCTTAACATTCACTGTGGGAGAAATACGGAAAAAGGAAACAAATAAGAAAACTAAACGGAGTTTCAGAACTGCTGCTTTAGCTCTAGGAATATCAATTATTGCAGACGCTCTGGATTACTTGGTTGCTCCGCTATTTAGTATCCCAATTATCGGTGACGTGTTTGATGTTATAACAACTGGGTTGTTGTATTCGATAACTAAAAGTAAGGTATCAGTCATTATGAACCTTGCAGAATTTATACCGTTTGTAGGAGACTTTCTCCCTGTTTATACCGTATCTACTTTGATCTGGATAATGCGAGAATATGGTTATGAATCGTTTATTAAAAAACTACTAGCATTGATATCAAATAAACGTGAGTAACCTGATTTACTTTATCCATCTTTTGCCATCATCATTAAAATTCATCTATTGTTTGCAAATCCAATATGATATGGTAGCAAAGTGTCGCGATACCGAAAAAGTATCAGTTATGTTCCTTCGGATGGTTACAATTTAGGAAGAGAAATCGAAATTATTAGATTGTTTTAAATTGATCAAAAAGTTCTTCGGGATTATGCTGACAATTTTTTTCATTGAGATGTTTATCTAGTATGTTCAGAAGACGAGATGCATTGTCACCGTTCGTGCTTTTTGTCATGTGCAATTTTAGTGGCCAATAAACTTGATAGAGCTTCTAGGTAGTGCTCTCAACTACCTTTTCCACTAATGAATTCGAGCAATTCGCCTGATATTCATTTCTTATCTACTATAGTCTTCAGCTCTGAGAAAACAAGACTTATAGCTAATAGAAATCCTTCTCTATACG
>JBHENS010000111.1:0-1768 GCA_046261955.1 Nitrososphaeraceae archaeon
TAATATAGACCTTCATTAAGGAATACCATAGGTAATAAAATAGATGTCCGTTGATATGGCTGTAAGGGTACTCGATGAAAGTTTAGGCAAAATAGTCCTGATAAAACTTAAGGGAAGTAAAGTGATCCGTGGCAATTTGCATGGTTTTGATCAACATATGAATTTGTTACTAGACAATTCAGTAGAATTACTTGACGAAGGAAAATCAAATGAGATTGGAACGATAGTAGTAAGGGGAGATAATGTTGTTATGATATCTCCACCCCCAGTCTAATAATGTAATTTAATTAGTTTGGAGAGATTAGAATGACAAAAGGAACAACATCAATGGGTAAGTTTACGAGGAAGAGTACTCATATAAGATGTAGAAGATGTGGTCATAACTCTTTTCACAAAAGAGACAAGCGATGCGGGAAATGCGGGTATCCTGACCCAAAAACACGAAAGTACGATTGGATAAAGCGCAGAGTAACTTAGATATTCTAATGACAAGACTTAACAGTATGTTGTAATTTATTTACCCTAAATTGGACTTGCTTATTGCATCCTTTTCAATAGGTTTAGGTGCAATTTCCTCATTAGCATTCCATCAAATCAGAAAACATAGAATTGTGAAATTGCAGCCAAAGAAAAAGAGCAGCAGGAAGGACGGTTACTTTGACACCAATAAAACTAATTCAGATGTTGAGATGATGAAAAATGAATTAGACTCTCTAGAAGTTGAAAGATCAATTATTACAGGTTCAGTGAGAAAAACACACGAATTCTTTAGAGAAGGAAAATTGAGTCAATTGGAATTTGATAGATTAGCAATAAAGTATGCTGAAGATTTAAGAAAATGTGAAGAAGAAATTGATCAAACTAGATCTATCGTAGATCTTTACGATTTAAGTTCAATAAAGAATAACCTTGTTTCTATAATCGAAGACAAGATAAAAGTTATAGACACAAGACTGACGGAGCTTTCGAAAAGCAATATCAAAATGCCTAGTCGACAACCTGAGCAGTTACGTCATGATACATCAGATCAAGAATTAGTACATAGTTCGTTTAGTGGAGGTAAATTAGACAAGTCACTACGGGTAGAGGCAGAAAAAATACAGAATTTGGAATCTGAAATCAGTCAGGCACTGGAAAAACTTGATAGTTTTGAGTCCATTAAATCTGAATCAATTTCAAAATTGAAAACAAGTTTAACGGAAAAAGACAATGAACTAGATTTGGAAAATGATTCGGAACAACCAATTAACGATAATGTTACTAGCAAAAAGAATCCTCTTCGAAATTTCACATTGTAGGAATAATTTAAAAAATTAGGTGGAAAACTATTACTAAGCTTGTTAAATCTCGGTTTTGTTTACTTTCCTATCCTGAACATCTTTGTACCGCAAGTCGAACATATTCCTTGGGTTGCAGGTTTTCCATTTTTCATTGTTATCTTCTTTTCGTCATTCATAACTCTTTTTTGTTTACACTTTACACAGTATCCTTCCATAAAAAATAGATTTCGTGTGTGCATAAAAACATTATGCATTGAATATTGTTTTCGACCCTGATGGACATAATTATTGTTCCAAATAGGAAAACTATATTAAATTTGATTTCGTATAATACTTTTTATTAACGTTTTAGGTCATAACTGAAATTTTGATTTTTATCGGGGAATAGGCTGAGGTGTATTTTAGTGGTTTTACCAAATTTTTCTTATTGAGCTGTTAGACACAGGATTCTGTTGTTGTTTTGAAAATTTATAAATAATCTCAAACTT
>JBHENS010000112.1:0-514 GCA_046261955.1 Nitrososphaeraceae archaeon
GAATAAACTCTTTTCGTATTACTTTGAAAGGTTCACCAGCGGATTTGTCAAATTCTCTATTGGGTTCGAAAGGTTCACCAGCGGATTTGTCAAATTCTCTATTGGGTTCGAAAGGTTCGCCAAAGGGTTCTCTTCCATTTTTAGGGCAGGATTTTTCAAATTTCTTATCGAGTTGTTCTGTCCAAATCCTGTAGTATCTGTTCTGTTGTCAGTTATGTTCTGCGCCAAGATTGGAACTAGGTATAGATAAAAACTAAGAATGAATAAACAAGTCACTATAGTTAAGAGATTCTTCAATAAGCTCATAACTGCATAATTGCCTTATTCTATAATAGGCTTGCATAGACAATAGAAAAAGTGTTAATCACCGCCCTTGTGCAATGCTTTTGGGATATAATTTAGATTCTTGATTCCTTTCGTAAAAAGTAGGCTGGGGAATTATGAGCCTAAAAATTACGTCAAAAATGATTCACAAACCTCCGGTCCCGAACCAATAAAATGGTAAGGCTAATAA
>JBHENS010000112.1:524-1713 GCA_046261955.1 Nitrososphaeraceae archaeon
TGCAATCCCTGCTCCAACTGAAGAATTATGATTGTGTAATACAGGCTCTTTATCTGTATGCATAAGGAGAGGTAGCTGATGATCGAATAATAAAATTAAAATAAAATACTTATATCGACAAATTTGTGTATTTCTATTAATGAGTAACGATAGTGAAAAAAATCCCGATTATTGGGTTAGTACTTAGATTATTCAAAAACATATATGAATCCTTTTTCAGAGACAAATTTGTCCTTCATCCCTCCGGGCCCGAATCAACAAAATGGTAAGGCTAATAATAGAGAAACGTCAATTGCAAAATAGGCTATCTACAAGATGCAGAGAATTGAAAACAGTCCGAAAACTAAAGAAAGAATATTCCTCCTATGCGACCAATGTTTGTGGACAGTAACTTGCCTTAACAAGAAATATCTTGAAGAATTATCCCATACTTCTGATACAGAGTATTGTTGCCCTTCATGCAAGCAAGACGAGCTATCGAGTTTTCCCATCACGCAAAACGACTCATTTAGATATAATTATTCTAAGAGCAGAGGGCTTGAGATAAAGTTTGGAATCAAGTAGAAATGCGTGATTACAACTGGGCAGGATTGTTCTAAATCAAAAGTCATTAAATACTTTTTTGACAATAGCAAATTATGGAGAATTCGACTTCCTTGTCAAATACAATGTACGATATTCTAAAGGTCATGGGTAAAGATGCCGAATTTCTGTATGATACGATTGATACCTACATACAGGATGCTCAAAAGGCAAACAAACAAGAACTGGTGAATACATGGAACAAGATAAAAACTGACAGGTTAAATCATGTAAACATGCTAAAGGATGCCTTAGAAAAAGAAATTCATGGTAATTAAAGTCTAGGTACAAGAGTAGAGCAATAAAATAAAAAAAGCCCTTTATGAAATCCGAAGCGTGAAAGATGAATCTATAATCCCTAAGTATAAGATTTTAGCTGCTGAAATTCATGAATAAAGAATTAATCATCATTGGAACAATGATTTTGATGTTGGTTTTGACTACTTTAATACACAACTTGAGTGCTCAAAACGTGACCACAAATGCCTCAAATGCTGGAGTAATATGACAACCTCAGCCAACCAGACTGCTTCCGAACTCGGACAAAACGCATCTTCTGCGGTAAATAAAACAGGCGAATCTTTGCAAGAAATGGGAAAAAATGCTA
>JBHENS010000113.1:0-1062 GCA_046261955.1 Nitrososphaeraceae archaeon
GTATACTGAAAGTCAGCCACATGATGTTGACGTCATGTAGAGAAGAATGCAACTTTGGTGGTTAATCATTACAATTCTCAGTTTGAAAAAAGTAAGTTTTTGATGGAGAATTGGAAATTTTCTCAAAGTAAATTTACGATACTATTGGTCAATACAGTTTACAATTATCGGCATAATTAATAAAATGTATATATTTGAATCTGAGGTGAGTTTATTTATCTATTTAATACTTAAAAAATGAAATATTGTAGCTTCATCTATATTTTGAGAGAATACATATTGTCCCTATATCTATAAATTATGTAGATAGATCTACGATGTACTCGAAGGAAATGAAATCCCATAGTAGTTATTTTACTCTGTCGATGTTGGGTGGATTTATTAGTATATTGTTATTTTGGTCAGTATTACAAACTGTTCCAGAATTGAATGCACAAGTAACGGGTGAAAATAAAACTAGTAATAAAATAATAATGCACACTCATTCTAATCTTAATGTTACTGCTAATGGAAATTCCGTACTTGTACCAAATGGAATTGGAATAAATTCAACATTGTGGAACGACCATTCACTGGATAAATTCGGAACAGAGCGAAAAACTACAATATTTGGTACGATAACCCCAGCAATGTCTCCCCTACATACTCATGATTCAAGTGGTACCATTCATGTTGAATCAACTGAATTCAGAAATTATACTCTAGGACAATTCCTTGATATCTGGGGAATACCGCTTGAAGGTAAAGAAGTCAGCCTTTCCATAGACGGGAATCGTACTGGGGATTATAGTAATTACATTTTAAACGACATGGAGAAAATGATTCTCGAAATTAAAGATTAAGATAATGTTATCTTACCATGATAACCGAAACACGGTTATCAAAATTCTTTACTTGAATTACTGTACCTGAAATGTCAGGGGATTTTTCAGGTTAATCTCTTAAAGATATGATAAAAAACATATTGTTAATTAATGTGCTATGTATAATTTTTGATATGACTAGGAAGAAGACGTTCTATATTCTAATGATAAGTGGTATTGCATTTATTTTGATTGGGGC
>JBHENS010000114.1:0-1015 GCA_046261955.1 Nitrososphaeraceae archaeon
TTCTGCTATTTTTTTGGATTCTTTTTCGGTTAACGTTCTCTGCGCCATTAATAGATATTAAGCACCTTATTTTTAAAGAATTTTTTATTTATGGGGATGCTCTTGGTCAATATTTCTAGTATCATATAACATGTTAGTGTAAAATACACTTTTACAATCATTACATGTCAATCGTGCAGTAGCGTGTAACCCTGCTATTAACTTGTGTCATACAGGTGTCACCGCCTTTGAACCGCAGTTAGGACATGCGATTTCATTATGCTCATTAGAACAGTTTATGCAAGAGAACCTCAGGGGCCGGTATGCGGAACCGTTAATTCCGGTGTCCGTCCGAGGACCAAATCCTGAGGAGAACACGGACTTGTACCATCCCTTTATTCCTCCCATACCTGCCTTTCTTAGCGCCCTATCGTCTCTATAGATGCCAAGACCGAACATCACAATTATGGATACAATGAATGATATCGGAAATGGTAAAATAATATGTAATATGACAGCTACAACCATAAATACAAAGAGCCAAATTAGAGAATTCTTTCCGACAGGATTGTCATTGTCATTGAACTTCGCCATTATTTCTTTTTCGTTATTATCATATTTAAACGGGCCCACCAGTTGCCATGTTTAGACTTTTAGGAACAGATGCAACTAGGTATTTTGATTATTGTAACAATGTTGGGAGGTTTCATAGTTATCTAACATCTTGGCGTTTTTTTTCAGAATCTCTTAATGATCGTTTTATGTCTGACAATTTCAATTATAATAGATAATAATAAGATCCGATCACACTTCAAGTCATGACCAAGTACTGTAGAGTCAAGCAAATATCTACGCTAACGTTTCTACTTGCTTCAACAGTACTGATCATTATAATATCTTCAGATTTGAGTACCCGGAGCTTCGGACAGTCAGATGTTCAGATAAACAAACTACCCATGATCGCTGTCACATCACCAATAGAAGGAGAAGTTAACCAAACTGTTATCATAAATGCATCAATTTCAGATCCAGATGG
>JBHENS010000115.1:0-901 GCA_046261955.1 Nitrososphaeraceae archaeon
GACATATGTTAATATTATTACAAGTGAACATCCGGACGGAGAGTTAAGCGGACCGATCTATGCCAAAGGCACGTCAACTGCAACTCAGGATATAACAGAAACTTCTAGTCCTATAGAGGAGAATGATAAAGGAAACTCTGAAGAGGCAGAAGAAAATAATGAAGGAACCTTTGAGGAAGAGGTAGAGGAATCAGAAAATGCTGAAGATGAAGGGAACGAGGAATAATTTAAAATCTTAACTTTTTTATTTTCTTTCATTCTTTGGCCCGTACTAACCTTGTAATGCATCCAGTTGTTTAGAATGTTCAAAAATAATAGACATAAGAATAGGATGAATCAATATAGGTTTCCACGCACAATCGTGAATAATCAAACATTTCATCAAACATTTTCTTTTCCTTTTTGCCTAGTCGTTGCCTGAATATTTTCCATTTGTTTCTTTCTGTTTGTGTAGCAATTCGATATGAAGGAACTGTTCGACCCATAATTTCATGATAGTAAATTTCAATTTAATATACAATGCCCCATAAAGAGAGGGAGCGGTTTCAATAAATTGAAGATTATTGTTTTACAACTTGCCATGTAGGGTGTATTTCATGCCATCCCTTGGGTACATCAGTTACCCATGCACCCCACACCTGTACCTTGTCACCAGCTTGAGGTAGGTAGATGTTTTGGAGATTTTGGTCTTCAGGAACGACCTCAATTACCAGGAATCCATCAGTTTTTTCCTCATTAAGGCCGTTTATTAGGAATTGGTACTGCTCATCTAATTTCAGTAAGAACTTGTAATCTCCGTCATCCATTTTTTTAGTATGCATTACATAACCAACTGCATCTTGGCATTCTGCTAAAACTTTGAGATCTTTCGAATTTGAAGCACCCTCTAAGACGTCTCCGT
>JBHENS010000116.1:0-878 GCA_046261955.1 Nitrososphaeraceae archaeon
GAAATATATGTATGCGATAGCTGTGGCCAGAAAATTGAGTATTGGAAATATTTTGAAGGATCTCAACCAGCCTGAACCTTTTTCCTCGGTTTCATGGCGATAGTACGCGGAATCATTATTTAATTTGAAACTCAGAATAATATTTACGAAATCCCAAGCAATTAATGACTTTCCTGGTGCCTAAACATTCCACTAATAGTATGGCTAGAAGTTTAATCGGTGTTTTAGGTCAAACGGAGTAAGGATTCTTATTCTTAATTGATCATTATTTTTTTCAATTGCTGTAACTTCGGAAATATACCCTTGCGTTCTTGTCTGTGGAAAACATTTGAAGTGGAAAAAAGCCCTAAGATTCATTTTCTGATGACCATGTCAGCTTAAATGCAAGTTCTTGCACCTCAACGGGGTGTCTAATAATTTGAAAAGTTTGATCTGATCGTTCCTATCTCTTTTTTAATCGTATTCCATTCTTGTTCTCTTAGAACATATCTCCTCAAATGAGAATCATAAACATATTGTTCACCGGCACTAATGGATTTAAATTCATGACCATATAGATTTGCCAGTTTCTTGAAAATGGCGATACAATTCCTGGAATCAAAAAGGTATCGATCTCCATCTATGATTTCTTGTATTGACTTGTTATTCTCAAATACTCTACCACATAACGCACAAGTAAACTTGTCAGAATTTTTTTCTTTAGGAGTTTATTATTATCACACCAACTAGCTAGTAATTCTATGAGGTTTTAAAGGTTTAATGAAATATTGAAGAAATACTAATTTAATATGTTGAATTTATATATTTTTGTGCAAAACCATAAGTAATAGTTCAATAATTATGAAATATTCAACTCTTTCGTGGCTGGGCATTTCAAA
>JBHENS010000117.1:0-875 GCA_046261955.1 Nitrososphaeraceae archaeon
TGTACAATCGATAAGCAATGATTATGATTCCTAGTGCTACAGCTACTTCTGCTGCGGCAATTGCAATAGAGAATAATGCAAAAACTTGCCCTTCCACATTGTGAACATGTCTCGAAAATGCGATAAGATTTAGATTGGCAGCATTTGCAATAATCTCAATCGAAAATATCATGCGTATTGCGTTTCGCTTGACCACGAGACCATATATACCAATCGAAAAAAGTACTACTGAGACTAGTACAAAGTCAATTAGTTGATTCATTTTCTTTTAACAAGATCTCCCTTCTTGCTAGTGCCAAAGCACCAATAACAGCACCTGCCAATGTTAGTCCCAGAACTATAAGGGCAGGAGAATAATATGTAAGCATGGATTTACCAATTTCTTTAATATCAATTGGAGGCGATTCCGGATTACCAAACATAGGATTGTTTATTCCAGATGCAAGGAAAATAGCACCGATTCCTCCCATAGTCAGGAGCATCAATACAATTCCTCCAGCCTTCCTACCCTTGTCGTCTTTTGCTGAAAATAAGTCTTGAGTTCTAACGAGCATGACTGTAAATATTACTAGTACGGCTACGGCGCCAACATATACAGTAATTTGGAACATTGCTACAAATGGAGAATCTAACAACAGAAAAAAGCCAGCAATCCCCAACATGGAAATCGCAAGTGCGATAGCACCGTAGATAAGTTCTTTGCTTTCTAGTGCTAGAATAGAAGTTCCTATTGTGAGAATCGCTATTCCTACGAAATATGCATCAACCATGATCAGCACCCCTCTTTCCGATCTTCAATTCTACATCACCGTCATATTTTGGCTTGATAGCAAGCTGCGATGGAGTATATATTAGATGCTCCTTTGTAAATGACG
>JBHENS010000118.1:0-828 GCA_046261955.1 Nitrososphaeraceae archaeon
GAGTTGCATTGCATCAAAGAGATTTATTGTCGTAAGAAAGGTTGCTAATGAATTCATCGAAAAATTTATCCAAAAAACTGAGAAACTTAGGGTAGGTGATCCTCTTTATGACGATACTGATATTGGGCCGCTTGTTAATGCCAAAAGTCTGAGTAATATGGAGTATCTGGTGAGGGACTCAATAAAAGAGGGAGCCGAACTTCTGACAGGCGGCAAACGTCTGGACAGCAAAGGTTTCTTTTATACTCCAACAATTATGAAAAATGTTTCACCTACTATGCGTATAGCTAGCGAAGAAGTCTTCGGTCCTATTGCTCCTGTGATTATCGTTGAAAACGAATATGAAGCAATGAATATTGCGAATTCTTCTAAATATGGTCTAGGAGCCAGTTTATGGACACAGGACTTCGATAAAGCAGAAAAGTTCTCTAAAGCCCTAGAGTCTGGCATTGTAACAGTGAACAATGTAGTCATATCAGATCCTAGAGTTCCGTTCGGAGGTATCAAAAATAGTGGATTTGGCAGAGAGTTATCAAGGTATGGAATGTTAGAATTTGCCAATATAAAATCAGTCAGATTCTATGACGAGTTAACCCACTTTCATCATGTGGAGTGAAAAATATGGTTGGTAGGAAAGTGGAACGAAAAACTATGAATATGAACAAAAGGTCGACCTCTTTACGGGCTCCCAACGGACATGGAATAGATACTACTACTGGAGATGATATGCATCATAATATTCCTTCATCTACAGGTAATGACGAAATAATTGAAAATGT
Source organism: Nitrososphaeraceae archaeon (assembly GCA_046261955.1). Taxonomy (GTDB): domain Archaea; phylum Thermoproteota; class Nitrososphaeria; order Nitrososphaerales; family Nitrososphaeraceae; genus TA-21. The sequence continues at coordinate 780 of JBHENS010000118.1, forward strand.
CTTAATACTTCAAGGAGGTGGATCTTTGGGAGCCTTTGGCTGTGGTGTA
>JBHENS010000119.1:0-306 GCA_046261955.1 Nitrososphaeraceae archaeon
GACGGTCCAGAGGTAGATCTTAAAGACTCGGACAAGAAAGTTGCTGTTCTTGATGTTCCAGAATCAGCTGCAGATTCAAAACTTGAATTCAAACTTACAGTTACCGACGATAAGGATGATACCGGAGAAGATGAAGTTACTGTAGATGTAGAGCAGATTCCACAAGATGAATCGGATTCTGAAGACGAATCCAATTAACTATTCTATTTTTTCTGAACAGGAACAGTACAATTCTCAGCCAGTCTATAACTAAAAATGTTGATGCGACATATGACACTTCTATACATTTACAAGGTTCTGTAATTT
>JBHENS010000119.1:542-814 GCA_046261955.1 Nitrososphaeraceae archaeon
AATTACCAACGTCTGATTTTACTGAAATTGTTATAGTTGATGATAATTCTCCTGATGGAACAGGAAAACTCGTAGAAAATTACATAAATCAACAGGATAATAGGAATCAAAATGAGGTCCAGGCCAAGACTGCACATTGCAGGGTAAAAATAGTCAATCGAACTGGAAAAAATGGACTAATACCTGCAATAATGGATGGGGTTAAACAGTCCAGTGGCAGGACTGTGATAGTTATGGACGCTGATTTTTCGCATCCTCCAGAGGTAATACCC
>JBHENS010000120.1:0-407 GCA_046261955.1 Nitrososphaeraceae archaeon
CTTAGTAACGAATCGGTGATCCATTTTTAACTGGAATAAGGATGTACTATGTTATGAAAAGATTCACGAAGCGGGAGGCTGGTGCAGGACTGCATTACCTGTGCTTGAGAGCCGAGATAACCGAAGGCGGCTCAAAGGTTCTCGATATATGATAATAACGACTTGAAACAGCAGGTCGCCTTATTCAATATAGATGGTAATTTCTATGCAATTTCAAATATTTGTGCACATGAAGGTGGACCACTAAATCAAGGCACCTTAGAAAAAACTATAGTTACTTGTCCTTGGCATGGTTGGAAATATGACGTTCGCAATGGGAAGTCTCCCCATCTCGGAGGAGATAGTGTGAAGAGTTTTAAAATAAAAGTAATTGGTAACAAGTTGTATCTCGACTTAACCAATTGAAT
>JBHENS010000120.1:457-802 GCA_046261955.1 Nitrososphaeraceae archaeon
CTGGGAACTAAAATTGATACCAATTCTCAGTTTTAAAATCACAGTTTTCGGGTTGGCTGGTATGGAAGAAATTTTGCTCATTTACATGGATCACGACATATTGATATCAGGCTTTCAAAACCTCAACAAGAAGAAGCCTGCAGACATATATTACTACTCAGCACCGGCATGCTTCAGAGGCGGGATGGATTTCATGCATATTAGAAACTGATCAGGAGGCAGATAATACAAAGCGATTGATTAAACAAGCATATGATACATGCGTATGTCTGAAAACTCGGATAAACCAGTAAACTAGTCATCAACTGTGTAAGTGCGATACAATTTGTTACAATGTTAATAGGG
>JBHENS010000121.1:0-793 GCA_046261955.1 Nitrososphaeraceae archaeon
ATGCTACACCAACGTTTAGTTCTATCCTTACGGGTAGTGACGATATACATATTGATAGCGTAACACAAGCTGCAAAATTAGGTAAAGATATCAGCAGGAAAAAAGCAAAGAAACCTAGAGACCAAACTTAAGTGAATTATGTGAATTAATAATTCATACTTATTTTCTTTACAGATCGATTAAAAAATAAAAGATTGTTATTCAGAAGCGTTAGTCTTTGCTAGCTTTATACACAAACTTAGGTGTCTTTTTTCCTCTTTGAGGATTGCTCTGACTGTCGTACCAAATTTCTTATTTTTTACTTTCTTTGCGACGGAATTTAGAACTTCGTAATGAGTTACTTCTGCTCCTTCTGCAAGACATAGAAACTCCAGCGCTTCTTGTGTATCAGGCTCTTCACCCAAATATGTTTCCATAATTTTTGAAGCCTTTTCTGCAGTTTCTGTTGCTTTTTCTTCAATAGTAGGCGAATCAAATCCATCAGTCTCTTCTAGTTGTTGAACCAAACTTTCCATTTCCTCTTCCTGTTTGCCTGCTTCGTCCCTCATTTTTGATAATTTCTTCATCTGTTCTGATTTTAGCAATCCGCGTGAATCCAGTTGCTCTACAGCGGCCTGAGCGGCTTTTTCTAAACCTAGAGCCTCCCCAATTTTCTCTTGAATCATTTCTTTATCGGCCATACTATATGTGATGCACAATATTCTTTAATAATATTTAATAGAGCATGCATGATAGCTTTCTTGCTGCCACTATGATACTGTTCGCTGGTATAGATTGAATTAACCTTTTGCTC
>JBHENS010000122.1:0-783 GCA_046261955.1 Nitrososphaeraceae archaeon
GTACTATGATATGAAAGATCTCCCAACGCCAAAACTATTTCGGGTTCTTTGCTTTTCATATTTTCTACAGTATTTTGAGTATTTGTTGAACATCCAAAATCACCTGCTGCAGCAAAGTTAAAGTTCTCTTCTCCATTCACTTTTCCATTATCGTTGTCGCCATTAAAGCCATAGCCATCATAATCCTTACCATCATCATCCTTGCTATCACCATCGTCATCATCATCGTCATCGTCTTCATTCGTTATCCCTGTCATTTTCAACTTTATCTTTTAATTCCTCAATTTGTTTTTCCAAGTTTGCCTGTACATTCTGAATATTCGAGCCTAATCCAGTAATCCCAAGATTCTGGTCATTGTTATCTTGAGCTTTATCGTCTTTTTCTTTAGCTTTGTTATCTTCTTGTTTCCCAAAGAGTAGATTATTATTTTCTTTGTCTATCTTATCCTTTAAATTGTCAATTTTTTTGTCTGCGTTTGTAAGTTTTTTGTTAATATCCAAGTCTAATCCTGCAATTCCAAGATTGGTGTTTTCATTGTCATTGGCCTGATTATTGCCATTATTTCCATCATTGTCATCAAGTGCACTTTTTGCTTTGTTTTCTTCTTGTTGCTCCAAGAATTGCTGTTGTTCTAAGAATTTCTTGTTTTCATCTTTATTACCGTCATCGTCATCGTCACCAGTCTCATCATTGTTATCTTTACCAGCATTATTGTTATCATCATCAGAATTCAATTGGAGATTTTTAGATTGCGATTTGCCCTCTTCTTCATTGCCAAATAT
>JBHENS010000123.1:0-359 GCA_046261955.1 Nitrososphaeraceae archaeon
ATCCACTTATAAGCCGTCTTGCGACTGATGCCGAATCGCCGCGCCAGGTCCGCCACTTCGAACACGTCGCGCTGGTAATCCGCGATGAACTGCGCACGTTGATCCATGAATGACGTCTCCTGCCACGGCATCGAGTACCTCGACTCGAGTCTGGCCGAATGTGTCACCCATGTCCCTGGACGGTTCTGTTACCCTTCTCCCCGGATCGCACCAAGTCGCCGCCTAACACCGCGATGGAGCCGACGGCGCCGGAGTTGTTGGCTGCGCGCCGCGGCTCATCGCGAAACGTTAGCTGGCAGAGCGCCCTTTCAGGAGACCGAACAATGCCACACCAAATCGCAAGTCGAGAGGATTGGATT
>JBHENS010000123.1:515-771 GCA_046261955.1 Nitrososphaeraceae archaeon
GTGTCCATCCTGCTCGTCAATTGCGGACGGGTTCAACGGTGTCGCCGTGCATCTGTCGAACCACGACGTGATGCTCTGGGCGGTGTCACGGGCGCCGCCCGCGACGCTCCAGGCGTACAAGCGGCGGATGGGCTGGACGTTCCCCTGGGCGTCCTCGAGCGCGCTCGGCGGCCATGCCACAAGCCCGGGCTTGAGGATGATTAGCAAGGGCGTCGATGGCCGCGGAGATCGACGTACTAATTGGAGTCCGAAGCCC
>JBHENS010000124.1:0-278 GCA_046261955.1 Nitrososphaeraceae archaeon
GATGAGCATCTTTTTACCGTAATCTTCGTATTCCATAATCTGGATATTATGAAGCACATAGCATATTTATTCCTGTCAGCTTCATTACCCCTTATTTGCATTTGAATTTTGATAATAAGTGTGGAGTTTTTCTATGTGCATTTACTTCTTCTTGGTTTCGATGCTAGCTTTGAGGGCCTCAAGAAGATCCTTAGTGGGCTTTGCTACCTTTGGAGCGGACGAAACAAATTTTCTTCCTTTACTCTTTGCCTCTATGAGCTTCCTTAGTTCTTGGACAT
>JBHENS010000124.1:335-728 GCA_046261955.1 Nitrososphaeraceae archaeon
CTTTGCTGCGATACTTTTGTACGAGTATTTTGCCGAGAGAAATTTCTTGTGGATCTAATTTTGCTTTTGTGTTTCCCATTTCGGGGATTTCATCTACAGGCTTCATATCGTCTAAATAGTTTAGGACATGCATAACAAGACCTCTTTGATAAGGTCTCAAAGCTATCACGTTTTCCCTGTCCTTTAGAACAACTTTACCGATGGCCACTATGTTATTTTCATTTAATATTTTTACTAAGAGGGCATAAGCCTTTTCGTTTCCTTTTTTTAGATCAATAGATACGTAGTAGCTGTTATCTATTAAGATTGGATCAAGTTCTTTGTATTCTATAAATTCCTTTATATCAATTGAATGAGTTGTTTTTAATTTTATCTTGTTAAGTTCTTCCTTTT
>JBHENS010000125.1:0-265 GCA_046261955.1 Nitrososphaeraceae archaeon
CCCCATTGATAGGTTGGGTACTAGTCAGTTGACTCGTCGATGCATACGAGCCTAAAGAAATAGCGCTAATAAGGACGGCAGCTAGAAGAAAGCATAAAATTATTCTACTACTTGCTAAAATCACAATACAATAAGGATTCTCTAATGATTTTATATGTGATTCGTTATTCACGGATTTATGTGTGAATATGGCCTTTGATTCAATGCTAGGTCAAGTCATATTTTTGAATCTAGAATCTAGAATCTAGAATCTAGAATCTAGAAG
>JBHENS010000125.1:318-719 GCA_046261955.1 Nitrososphaeraceae archaeon
ATTTTTCAAGTTTTCGTACTCGAAGATTAGCTTTTTTATATTTACTATGATTGTATTTATGGCGCTGTAAATTGTATTGTCAGTTTTATAGGCCGATCGGGATAAAGTTATGCTGATTCTGTTGAACCTTTAATAAAGCCTGATGGATGGAGCATTGTATTGAGTGGGTGGAAAATCGCAAATGAAAGACAGACCATTATTACAAGTTGGTTCATTGGCATAAGCGCGATTTTGCTAGTATTATACCTAACAGAACCCAAACCAAATATTGACAAAGAGTGGTTCGATTATTACTTTGAAGCAATTGCAGTTATTTTACTAATCGTCTCATTATTCTTGTACTTATTGTCGGCAACATATCTCCTCAAACCATTCTATCAGGATGATGAACCCACGAAAGA
>JBHENS010000126.1:0-716 GCA_046261955.1 Nitrososphaeraceae archaeon
ATCAACTTCCGATAATGCTACATCAACTTCCGATGTTTCAACTCCTGACGATGCTACATCAACTTCTGAAACATCAACTTCCGATAATGCTACATCAACTTCCGATGTTTCAACTCCTGAGGATATATCAACTTCTGACGATAATAAAGAGACTAATTTGATTAATGAACTTGTGAGAACAGGAAAATTCACTGAAGAAGAAGCCAAACAATTCGTATCAAAATCGATGCAGAATGGAGCCGATAATAGTTCAACTTCTGATAATACTCAGTCATCTAATAATCAATTCAATAACAATGACCAACCCTCCAATGCTAGTATAAACAACCCTGAAGAGTATGACAATCTCAACGACCTAGTTAATGATATAAAAAATCACATTGTAGATATTGAAGACATATCCTTGAATGCTTTCCAAGATTCAGGTGCCTACCAAGGAGAAGATAAACAAACCCAAGACTGTATAGACCTAGCAGGAAAAATAGGAGACAATCTTGGTGATCAGGAAATAGTGAACTGTTCTGCTGATCCAAACTTTTACAAAAATCAAATATCTAACGCTGACAACAATAATAACGCCGACGATACCGTTAACTAGTATCTTCATAAACTTTTTTTGATACTAATAAAATAATGATGTCTATTTAATACCGTAAAGTAATAATATCAGAGTTCTAAAAGTTGAACCCTCCATTTTTTATTTTATTGTATTCTTG
>JBHENS010000127.1:0-699 GCA_046261955.1 Nitrososphaeraceae archaeon
TGTGAAGATAATTCAAGAATAATCTCTATTGTAAATACGATTCCAATCAATATTAACAGGACACCGAAAAAATAACCAGTTACTTGTACTACCTTTGCCAACAAGATATGACGAGATCGATCAATAATTAAAGTTTCTATCTCAATTTGACCTTATAAGCAGAACAGAGACTAGACTGGAAAAATCTATTAACTTGTAGAGACTTTGGTATTTGACATTGGCAAAAAGTCTCAAAATTACTATTCTTCTTGCATTGCTAGGTAATGGTGTTGGACATATCTATCTAGGTGCAACATAGTTGTCTATCCCATATATGGCCTCTTATCTTTACTTGAATAAGGAGCGTTACCTTGCGGTCCGCTTCCTTTCTCCCTAGCCTCTCCAATTTGTCTGTAGATGAATTGATGAATTGGGTTCTAAATAATATGAAAATTTCGGATATCTTTATTTGTGAAATTATAGAATCTAAAATGAATGAAATTATAGATAAAATAAATCAAACACATGATATTTTCGAAGCGGACAAACTACATAGCGAACTAGTAATACTAGAATCATTTTTCTATCAAGTTTGTAGTAACGAATCAAAAAAGTATTAACCTAAGAATAAAAACGAATAGGAAAAATCAATTTAGTATCTCAATACCTGATTTGCAACTCTTTTATAAAATGTTGAGCTGTACCATAGAAGTCGTACGT
>JBHENS010000128.1:0-699 GCA_046261955.1 Nitrososphaeraceae archaeon
ACTTAATTGCGTCAAATTAGAATTCAGTGTTTATGGTGGTTATAACTGGAAGAAAATTTTACATAAAATAAAACAACTAGGATTGATGTACTTTCTGAATGGTGAAACCAATCCTAAATCAACAACAGGTAATCAAACAAAAAATCAGAATATTTTATTTGGGAACGGTGACGATAAGAAAATAATATGCACAGTTGATGGTCCGCTTAGCATATTGAGACTAACCGATAGATATGGTTTGGCAATCGCCAAGCTTATTTCTTTAATATTAAGAAAGTCGGTGTCTGGAACAAAGAAAACCTATAACTTCAGACTCTCAAACGGCGATGAGAATCTCCCCATATTTGATGTATCAGAGATTAAACTGAATTCTCATTCTCGGTCAGCGACTAACTCTAATATTGGATTATCAGTTGATAACACAAATGATAGCTTTGATAGTAATGTTGAAAAGAAATTTATGGATAAGTTTCATACATTTTCTACTAATTGGAGATTATCCAGGGAACCAGACCCGTTAATTCTATCAGATGGTAAGGCATTCATCCCAGATTTTCTTTTTGAAAAGCGTGGAGTTAAGGTGTATTTTGAGATAGTAGGCTTTTGGACCCGTGAATACTTGAAACGAAAATTAGAAAAAATAAAGGACTTGAGTACAAATATCGTTACTGCGTCTGATACTGATTTGCTAATAGCTGC
>JBHENS010000129.1:0-693 GCA_046261955.1 Nitrososphaeraceae archaeon
GTGATTTATTTTAGTATATCAAATTGACTCTTGTCCAATCTGATTTCTAGTTATGATACTGCCGATATTTAGTAATTTCTCTTGCCAAAAATATCTAAAATAAAGCCTCATCTGTAACTGTACTTATGTTACCATATTCGTCTTCAATTTCCTTCATTAAACCAGTACACATTTTGATTTCTTGTTCCATTGAATAAAAGTCTGAGTGGGGATCAGTTGAATTAGGGAACATTATTTTTATTGTGTTTTTTAGACCATCTGCATAACAATCTAAAGCATTGAAAATGGTTTTCCTTATCTTACTATAATGGAAGATCGTATTGCCAGTGTCTGGACCCACAACAATTCCATTCTTAGATGCATATTCAATTAATTCTTCTGCGAAATATGACTCTGTTATCAAATTAGCCTTTACAATTTCAATTCGCATTTGGACCACGTCGAACTTGGTAACTGATCTATTTAGTATCGTGGCATAATGACACAATGCATTTATTACTAGGTCTCTCATCCACGAGTAGTGATCCATGAATTATAATGGAGCTTAAGACTTAATACTAATTAAATCGCGTATATACTATATTTTTATACTGTATGGGTCTAAGGTAAAGTGTGAAGGAACTACAGTTGTTATTAGATTCATGTAGGTCTAACTCCACAAAAAAGCAGTATGCATTTCACATAAAGAAATAT
>JBHENS010000130.1:0-677 GCA_046261955.1 Nitrososphaeraceae archaeon
ACCAAAGGCAATGGATGAACCAAAGGCAATGGATGAACCAAAGGCAATGGATGAACCAAAGGCAATGGATGAACCAAAGGCAAATGATGAACCAAAAACTCAAAAGAAATAAGATCCTTTAACCCATTAAGATTCGGTTCTGATTCAGCTTTCTTTCAATATATAGCTAGATGACGCTGACTGACTTTGCAATTGCCCTTGCGGAGTCTTGATCCATCTTAATTTTGTTAAGAATTGTATACCTTTCAGGTCTCAAGGATTGAGCTAATAATAATGATTTTATGATTTCTTCCTCAGTTACATCAATTTCTTTCGCCGTAGTCGGAGCTTTGATATTTTTTAAAGTCTTGATTATGACATCATGATCTAAGCCATGAACCTTTGACATAATTATTGTACCTATACCTACTCTTTCCCCATGTAAACCACAATTATTTTTTGATACATATTCTAAAGCATGACTAAACAAGTGTTCTGAGCCAGAACATGGTCTGCTACTTCCCGCAATGCATGAGGCAACCCCCGCACTTATCAGTGCCTCCACAATTGTTCTTGTGTGAGCACGATCGACCAATTTATTAGAATTTTCTATAATTATTTTTGCACTCATATTTGCAAGATTGGCAGCGTAACTACCAAAGTATTCGTTTTTATCATCCCTAGCTAGTTCCCAATCC
>JBHENS010000131.1:0-261 GCA_046261955.1 Nitrososphaeraceae archaeon
ATCTTATCCTTCTTTCTATTATGCGGATTATGTTCTGCTATTCCCATTTCTCTTTTTTCATTCTCCGCTTTTTTAATATAGTTACGTCTTCGTCTTCTGCCATTGATTAATGAGTGAACAACAAATATTAAGAATATGTCACGATTGGAGTTCAAATCTAATGTGGGTATGAAACGAGACGGAATGAATGGATTAATCAATTTTATCTTCTGACTCTTTCAGGATTCAATCGTTAAATCAAAGGTTGGTATACCATTATGT
>JBHENS010000131.1:359-652 GCA_046261955.1 Nitrososphaeraceae archaeon
CAAGACATACAAGCACGATTAGCCACAAAGTTATTTTTTACATTCTTTTAATCTCGTTACTACAAATTTGATAGAATACCCAATCCAAAATTCTCTATTGAACCTATTAGAAAAGAAGTAACTCTCCTTATAAAAAATATTTAGTATAGATGGGACGAATTTGGGTAACGCCGAACAGTGATATTCACACTTGTCATAAAGATTTGAGTTTTTTTCTAGTAGCTTTGACTCCAGATTTTACTTTGTCAAAAGCGTAATCACTTCCTTTCTTTAATTTGTCCAAAGAATCACTT
>JBHENS010000132.1:0-552 GCA_046261955.1 Nitrososphaeraceae archaeon
TCAAGCTTCCCGTCTTTGAAAATTAACTCGTTTGAAAATATTTTATCCAAATACAACTCATCTTTGAGCTTATCTGTGATTAATGTAAAACCTCCTGAGATTGCAATCATTTTCCATCCCGCTTTCTTAAGCGAATAACAGAGCTTTCTTGCGCCTGGCATTATTTCTAAATTATCAGCAATGTATTTGGCATCTTCAAATGAAGTTCCTCTGAGTGAGTTGACACGCATCTTGAGTCCCTCTTCCCAATCGATTTCTCCCCTTATTCCCTGTTTTGTGATATCCCAGATTTCTTTTTCTTTCACTGGACCAAGTTTTTGAGCAAGAACTGGCAGGTACTCTGCATTGAGAAGAACGCCTTCTACATCAAAGATTATCAGCATTTTAACTGTTAGTCGAGAGAGTTACATCACAATATATTAAGTTTATTTAAGCTTTAACAACTTGGGATCCTAGTATGCAATTTCATATCGCATAATCTGAAAAATTCGTTACTAATTGGCATTAGGTTCAAATGGGTTCTTACCTTGTCTCAAGTTGGAATAAGGATGA
>JBHENS010000133.1:0-548 GCA_046261955.1 Nitrososphaeraceae archaeon
TACAATTTCATAATCTCCCAATTTCTCTCCTACTTTGTTAGCCAAATCTATACAATCTCTTAAATCTTCGTCTGCATTCTTGTAAACAATAGAGTCCTTAAATTTATCATAATCCACTTTGTCGTCATCCTTACCTCCATTTCTAATGTCCTTGACCATATCTTCCATATTTTCATAATCTTCCCAAATTTCCTCTACAGCATATGCCAGAAAACTCATCATGGCAATAGAAAAGATGGAAAGAGTAACCAAAACATAGAGACTGTAAATTTTTATCATCACTCACATTTCCTTTATTAATTTTAAGCATTATCACAAATAAGGATTTTTATAACTTCAATACAATGTAATGATTTAATATCAAAATGTTTTGCATGAAATGATGCTATTTTATTATTTAAAAAACAAAATTAAGGTGATGTATGCTTTCTGCGAACCACAATAAGGAAATGCTGCTTCCATTAAAGACAGTTTAAACCAGATCAGTTTACCTTACCGGTACAATTTCCTTTGTAATTGAAATCACAGCTTACGTCTTAGGAACAAGC
>JBHENS010000134.1:0-541 GCA_046261955.1 Nitrososphaeraceae archaeon
GTATTACTACCAGGAGCCATGAAATTATTATTTCCATCAGTAGCTGAAAATATTGATGTTGACGGAGCTTCAGTATCTATGGTCCAATTAAACGATGAAGGAATTGAGCCTTTATTTCCAACTTTGTCTTCGGATACTATCTCCAATCTATGCACACCTTCGGTGAGATTGTCATATTGGATAGGACTGACACAAGCAGTAAAGTTAGAGTTATCGATGCTGCATTCAGTCTGCCTAATTCCTACTCCATTATGTTCATTGAGACCTCTATCGTTACCTGAAAATGTAAAGGCCATTGAAGTTGACTTAGTACTGTCGCCACTAACTAATGTTCCATTATTTCCGTCAATAGCGGCATTGATAGCGGTAGTTGGTGGTAATGTGTCTACAGTCCAGTTGAACAGTACCGGAGTGGTCATAATATTTCCAACTTTGTCTTGTGCAATGACCATGAAAGAATGAGTGCCATCAGTTATGTTCGCAGAAGTGAACTGTACTGGACTTGTGCAGGCACTAAATGATGTACCATCAAGTGAGCATT
>JBHENS010000135.1:0-534 GCA_046261955.1 Nitrososphaeraceae archaeon
TTCTCAATACTATGATCATTTGTTCATATTTTTCTGGAATTGCCAGTAATCCTTCATTTATAATTAAATACAAATGGAATAACATTTGGTTGTCTTCAGTAATGAAGTTGAACTTAATGCTAAACGCAGAATTCTAACCTCTTTTAAATGCCATATTGTGCCGCTTTTTCTTGTGTTACCATTTATTAATGAGGACTTTAAACAGAAAAAAACGACTTTACAACTGCCATACCTTCTGAATCAGTTAAATGTATTTTATATAGTGTCCATATCTCAAAATCTATGAACACTAAACTAGAATTATTTGTGGCCGGGATTACCTTAATGTCGGTCATTCTAATAATTTACCAATATTTGGAACAACCGATCGGAATTTTACTAAATATAGTCTATATTTTTGATTTGGCTGTGGTAGTAATATTAATTTTTGACTTTTATTATAGAATGAAAGAATCAAAAGAGGGCGCCAAATTTGTCCTTAAACACGCCTATGAATTACCTGCAATGATTCCATTGATAGTCTGTGGCATATTT